>DATHJR010000243.1:0-14354 GCA_035286525.1 Gemmatimonadaceae bacterium
CGACCGTGAGCTGCAGGAAGAACACCGCGACGTTGATTCATCGCGATGTCGTGCTCTCGATGCGTATTCCCGGGCCTGTCGGAACTCGCTAGGAACCCGATGTTTGTCATCCGTGTCTAATACTCCATGAACACTTCCGCCACCGACGAGTACGACGTCCCCCGGCTGACGCCGGCGGTGCAGTGGATCATCGCGATCAACGTCGCGGTGTTCTTCCTGCAGCTCACGGTCGTGCGTCCGGCGGACATGGTTGCGGCGCTGGCGTTCAAGAGCCCGGGCGATCTCACGCAGCGTCCGTGGACGATCGCGACCTACATGTTCGTGCACGCGGGTTTTCTGCATCTCGCGTTCAACATGTGGACGCTCTGGCTCTTTGGTCCGCGTCTGGAGCAGGCGTGGGGGCAGCGGAGCTTCAGCTTCTACTATCTCCTCTGCGGTCTTGGCGGGTGGCTCGCCGATCTGCTCATCGTGCACAACGGATCCCCGCTGCTCGGCGCCTCCGCCGCGATCTTCGGAGTGATGCTCGCGTACGCGATGCGTTGGCCCGACGACGAGGTGCGCGTCTTTCCGTTCGTGTTCATCGCGATGAAGGTGCGCTGGTTCGTGGTGCTGCTGGCCGCGTGGAATCTCATACTCGGCGTGATGGCGCTCCACGCCACCGACGGCACGGCGTACATGGCGCATCTCGGTGGTTTCGCGATCGGCTGGCTGTATCTGCGTGCGGCGTCCGTGCCGAGTCTCGATCGGCTGCGGCAGCGGATGTCACAGATTCCGGATGTGCCTGATGAACCGCCGCGCGCCATTCCGCGAACGCACACGCGGTCGCGCGAGCGCACGACGGAGATCGACGAGATCGTCGCGCGAAGCAACGCGATGGCGGCCAAGCGACAGAGCTCGGTGCTCTCGCTGCCGGGGAAGGTGGGCAAGCAGAAGAGTGAGCTGCTGAATCTGGTGCTCGACAAAATCTCCGAGCGTGGCATCGATAGTTTGTCGGGAGATGAGCGACGTCTGCTCGAAGAAATGTCGAAGCAGCTGCGCAGCGACTGAACGCTGGCGAAGTCATCGCGCGAAAAAGGGGGCGGCCAGTGTCTGGCCGTCCCCTTTCGTACATAGTAAGAGCCCCCCGGGACAGGCCCGAGGGGCAAAGCCGCCACGCCGTTCCCGCGGCGGCGACGGTCAACCCAGAGAGGGCTGACGCTTTAATGAAAGTACAGCCGGGCCCGGCCTGCGTCCAGATGCACCGTTCCATCGATAAACAAAGGACTAAAGCAGGGGACTTAGGACACATTAGAATGATCTAACTTGCTATTACCGGTCGCAAGAACAACCTTGTGCGCCTCACCGCTCGGCTCGCCTGGAACACTAATGTCTCCGGTCCGGAGTAGACTTGCGCCTCCCCACGGCTCTGCTGACGCTCGCCGTACTGCTCGCCCCATCCCTCCCCGCGCAAAAGACCCAGAAAACCGTACCTACCCTCACCCGCCCGCGTCTCGATGCCGGCGCGGACACCAACGACGCGCGGTCGTATTACCGCTACGGCATGCAGAGGGTGAACGACAAGCCTGCCGAATCCGTCCGCGCGTTTTACTGGGCGACGCAGATCGATCCGTCATCGGCCGAAGCGATGTACGCGCTTCGCACCTCGTCTCTGCTCGCGCTGACGAGCAGTGAGCTGTTCGACTATTTCGACTGGAGCCGAAAGAAGCGCCCGCCGGAGTACCTCGCGCTCGACTCGCTCCTGTATCGCGCCTACACCGTCAATCCATTCGTCTATCGAATGATTGACCTTCCGCTCATCCGAGCAATCATCGAAGCGGATGTGATCAACCAGTATCCATCCG
The DNA here is from genome assembly GCA_035286525.1 of Gemmatimonadaceae bacterium. Classification (GTDB taxonomy): domain Bacteria; phylum Gemmatimonadota; class Gemmatimonadetes; order Gemmatimonadales; family Gemmatimonadaceae; genus FEN-1250. The sequence goes on from DATHJR010000243.1 coordinate 1,842, forward strand.
TGGATCGGGCGGAGCTGAATGTCCATGTGATCGAGCAGATGAGCGAGATGCGGAAGACGGGGTGGATGTCGTATGCCCAGGGACGATTTCCCGATGCACTCGACGCCTATGCGAAGCAGCTGAGCGACAAGAGGCGCACCAAGAAGGATCATGAGGAGAACGACAGCGAGCTGCACGCCGATCGAGCGCGAGTGTTCTATCAGATGGGGAACATGGATAGCGCGCGCGCGGAGCTCACGGCCGCGATCGGCGCCATGCGCGAACGGGACACGAAGAGCACCGTCATCCTGTACGAGTCGAAGGCGATGTACGAACAATCGCTCGGCATGATCGACGAGCGGGCGAGCAAGCCGGATGACGCGCGCGAGGCGTATGGGCAGGCGCTGACGGAGGATCTCTCGTACTACGCGGCGCACTCACTGTTGTCACGGCTGCAGCTCAAACAGGGCGACACCACCGCGGCGCTGTCGGAGATGGATCTCGCGGTGCAGCTGCAGCCCAACGATCCCGCGTTGCGCTATAGCTACGCCGTTCTCCTCGTGCAGGCGCGGCGGCGCGACGCCGAGGCGGTGCAGCAGTTGATGAAAGCCATCGCGTTGGATCCATATTACGCGCCGCCGCGCCTCTTGCTCGCGCGCATCTCCGACGTCGAGGAGTACACCGAGGAAGCGGTGAAGGGCTACCAGGACTACGTCTCGCTCACGCCGAAATCCGACCCGCAGCTGCCGGCGGTGCGGACGCGGCTCGCCGCGCTGACATCGGCGGTCGCGTCGACGACGGCGAAGCCATGAAGTCATCACTGGTTGGGCGCATAACGTTTGCATGGAAGCTCAGCACGACGGTTCTGGCGACGGCAATCGCCCCCGCCGTGCTTCCGGCGCAGCAAGGAGCCGACCTGCCCGCGCGCCCGCACCTCGAGCTCGGTACCGACTCGAACAGCTCCAGAGCAAACTTTCAGCATGGCTTGCGGGTCGTGAGCGATGACCCGCAGGAATCGTATCGGGCGTTTTACTGGGCCATGCGAATCGACCCGACGTCGGCCGAGGCGTGGTACGCGCTCTGGGTCGCGAGGCAGCTGATCATGCCCTCGCGTGATCTGGCTGTTTATCGCAATCCGTTGTTCACGGAACGCTCGAGCGCGAATCTCGCGGTCGACTCACTTCTCTTTCACGCCTACGCGATCGACCCGTTCCTCTATCGCGGACTGGACCGGCCGCTGAAGCAGCGACTCGCGAGCGCTCGCGCCGCAAATCGAAATCCAATCGTTAATCAGGCAGCGGTAAACAGCGACCTGACGGTCCGCCTGGAACGAAAGCAGTACGAGGGTTGGATCCTCTATGCCGACCAGCGGTTCGAGGACGCGCTCAAGGCGTACGCGAACGAGATGAATCGCGGATGGGACGCGGAGGTCCATAGGCTCGACGTGCATGCGGAGCGCTCGAAGATCTTCGTGCTCGTCGACAACCTGGACAGTGCGCGCGCCGAGATGCGAGAGACGATCGCGGAGTCGCGCGTGCGGAATCGGAAGGATCACGTCGTGATCTACGATTCGACGACGATGTTCGAGCGCGCGCTCGGCGCAATCGACGAGCGCGCGCAGCGCCCTGTCGAGGCACGTGCGACGTATGCGCGCATCCTACAGGAAAACCCGACGTTCTATCCTGCGCACGTCCGGCTGTCCGCGATTGCTCTTGGACAGGGCGACACCGCGAGCGCCGTGTCGGAGATGTCTGCCGCGGTGCAGCTCGAGCCGAATGATGCTGCCTTGCGCTTTCGGTTTGCAGAGATGCTCGTCGACGCGAAACGCGACGCGCCCGCGGCGGAGCAATTGCGACACGCGATCGCTCTCGATCCAAACTATGTCGCGCCGTATCTGCTGATGGCATCGATCGCCGACGTCGAGGAGTATACGGACGAAGCGGTGGCGCAATACCAGAGTTACGCAGCGCGCGCCTCCGGCACCGACCCGCAGCTGCCACGCGTGCGCGGGCGGCTGGCCAAGCTCTCCAGCAACCTGAATCCGGCTCCGCCGGCGCCGTGATTCGCCCCTCGCGGGTCGTGTCGGCAGGAGCGTTTCTGGTGGCGCTCGCCGCCGTGCCGGTGCACGCGCAGCAGGTGGCGCCGGATTCGAGTACTCGCGCATCCGGCACTGCGCCGGCGGCGCGCGATTCAGCGACGGTACCATCTCGCCCCAAACTGGACCCCAGCGCCGACACCAACAGCGCGCAGGCGAATTACGCGTACGGGATAAAGGCGGTGTACGACAATCCCGCGGAAGCGGTGCGCGCGTTCTACTGGGCGTCGCGGATCGACCCGTCGTCGGGCGATGCGATGTACGGGCTATGGACGGCGAGACTAATCACGATGGACGACGCGAAGCTCGACGCCTACCTCGAGCGCGGACGGGCGAAGCGAACGCCCAGCCAGCTGGCGCTCGACTCACTGATCTATCGTGCATACGAGGTGAATCCTTTCCTGTTCAGCAGCATAGATGGTGCGCTTAAGCGACGCACGCTCGAAGCCGACGCCAGCAGGATCGTGCCACGGTTGACGCCTATGCAGCGGATCGAGTTCGTCGAGCGCAGAATGCAGGAGGCGGAGAAGCACCCGGAGCTCGCATACTCGGAGGGAAGGTTTCAGGCTGCACTCGACGCATATGCATTCCAGCTTTACGCGTCGCGCCTCTTTGGCGAGGTGCGCGCCAAGAAAAATCCGAGCCCGAAGGAGAAACGCTACGCCGAAATGGTAAAGGTCGAGCTCGGATTTTCCCGAGCTGACATGCACGCGAAGCGTGCCCGGATCTTCTTTCAGCTCCACGAACTCGACAGCGCAAGCACGGAGATGACTGCGGCACTTTCGGCCATGGAGGCGCAGGATTCGGGAGCTGCCCAGCTCCTGTATCTGTCAAAGGCGATCTTCGATCAATCGCTCGGAATGATTTACGAGCACGATCGTCGCTTCGATCTCGCGCGCGAAGCCTACGGCCGCGCCCTGCAGGAGGATCTCTCTTACTATCCGGCGCACAGTCGCATCGCGCAGCTCGAGCTCGAGAAGGGCGATACGACGAGCGCGCTCTCGGAGATGGATCTCGCCGTGCAGCTTGAACCGGGGGACCCTGCGCTTCGATACCGGTACGCGGAGGTGCTGGTGCATGCCCGTCGCGACGCGGAGGCGGCGCAGCAACTGAGGAAGTCGATCGCGCTCGATGCGTACTACGGGTCGCCGCATCTGCTGCTCGCGACGATCGGTGATCTCGAAGACTATGCGGCCGCCGCGATCGACGAATACCAGCGCTACGTTGCGCTCGCCGCGCGCAACGACCCACAACTCCCGCGCGTCAAGATGCGACTGGCGAAGCTGTCGGCCAGCCTGGCCTCAACCCAACCTCACTAATGATGCGCCCCTCGCGAGTGCTTGCTGCCGCTACGCTCCTCGGAACGCTCGTTTCAACGCCGTCGCTCGCGCAGCAGAAGCTGCCGCTCGACACCGTCGTCATGCGCAAGCGCACGATGTACGAGGACCTGCAGATGTTCTCGCAGGTGCTCAATCAGATTCGCGTGAACCATCCGGATTCCGTGGATAGCCACGAGCTGCTCATGGCCGCGATCGAGGGAATGGTGCACGCGGCCGATCCGCACTCCTTCGTCGTTCCCGCGGTGCGGCTCTCCCCGGCGCGCGAGCAGGCGCTAAAAGACGGGAAGCTGTTCCCGATTCCCGTGGAGTTCGAGTATCACAGCGGCGCGCCGGTCGTGCTGGCCGTCGCCCCCGGCACGGCGGCGGCACGTCAGGACATTCTCGCCGGCGATCAGCTCATCGCGGTGGATGGCAAGCCCGTCACCGCGGGAAGCGCCGAGGAGCTGAGTGTCATGCTCTCGGGCGACAAGGGGTCGAGCGCGACGTTGTCGCTCGAACGCCTTCGCATGGACGGCACGCTCGCACGGCTCGACCGCAGCGTTAAGCGCGAGAAGGCCGGCGAGGCCACGGCAGTGCCGGCGGCGTTCATTCTGGATCAGGCGGCGGGCACGGGCTACGTGCGCATCACGAGCTTCATGAACGAGAAAGTCGCCGACGACCTGCACGACGCGCTCGGGAAGCTCGAAGGAAAAGGGATGACGCGACTCATTCTCGATCTGCGCGACAACGGCGGCGGGAGCGTGGCGGAAGCGGCGCACGTCGCCGGCGAGTTCCTGCCGAAGGGCGCGATCGTGTACACATCGGAGGGACGCAAGGCGGCGGACACCGACACGGGCCGCGTCTCGCGCTCCTTCTGGAAGAGCGAGCGACACTATCCAATCGTGCTTCTCGTGAACTCGGGCACGGCGAGCGCCTCCGAGCTCGTCGCCGGCGCGCTTCAGGATCACGATCGTGCGCTGATCGTCGGACACACCACGTTCGGCAAGTCACTGCTAATGCGCGGATTCCCGATGGCCGACGGCTCGATGATCGAGCTGGTGGTCGGGCACGTGCGCACACCCTGCGGACGCGTGATCCAGCGCCAGTATCACGGTGTTTCGCTGCACGACTACTACCGGCTCGCGGGCGCCGATCGCGATACGGCCAGCCGCCCGTCGTGCAAGACGGATGGCGGACGCACCGTCTATGGCGGAGGCGGCATCGTTCCGGACCTGCGCCTGAGCGACGCGCCGACCGCACCGTTCTGGCTGGCGCGCGCGTCGGAGGACGATCTGCTACTCAAGTGGACGGGCGGATGGGTGACGGCGAACGGCGCGTCGCTCGCGTCGCTCGACGCGCTCGCCGCGGGCCCGGCGCTGCCCGCGGCCGCCGTCTCGGACTTCCGCGCGTACGCGCTCAAGGACGGCATCACCATTCCCGCCGATCCCGAGAGCGACGCGATGCTGCAGCGCGTACTCGTGCGCGCCGTTGCCTCGACCAAATGGGGCGACGAGGGCTACTACCGCCTCGCCGCCGTCACGAGCAGTGAGGTGGCTACAGCGCGCGGCGCGTTCGCCAAGGCGCAGTCGATCCTCGCCACGCGCTGAGCTTCGCCTCCTACTCCACGTGCACCTGCTGGATCATCCCGTGCGTGAAGTGCGGTTTGCCGTCCTTCGGGTCCGGGAGAAAACAGATCAGCGCGTACTCGCCCGGCGCGAATTCGAACGTGACGTACGCCGAGCTTCCCTTGGGGATGGCCGGCACGCCACCCAACGGTACGCCCGGAGGAGGACCAGTCATCTTCATGGCGTATTCGGCGAGGTCCAGCGCCTTCTTTCCCGGCGCGAGACGTGCGAACTCTACCTCGTGCGACTGTGAGGCGCCGTTCTCGATGCGAATCGTATGCTTGCCGGCCGTGATCGGCTTCGACAGCGCGAAGGTGTAGTCGCTGAGCGTCATCACGATGTCAGCCGACGGCGCGGCCGCGTCAGCACCAGTTGCCGCGGTGACCGTCAGCGGCCGCACCATGCCCTTGGCGAAGTGTGGCATGCCGTCGGCCGAAGGGATGAAGCAGATGAGCGCGTAGTTTCCCGCCTCGAGCGTCTGCGTCGTCGTGGCCATGCCGCCGCCGGGATGCGGCGCATTCACACCGCCGTGATCGACCGCCCACGACGGCATCGGTCCCGGCGTCTTCATCGCCTGCGCGACATCCGCCATCGTCTTGCCGTCGTTCAGCTTGATGAAGGCGACGTGGTGAATCTCAGAGCCGTTGTCCACGAGATGGACCGTCATCATTCCCGCGGGGACCTGGTCGGGCGCGTCGAACTTGTAGTCGGTCGCGACGATCGTCATCTGATGCGGCACGACGGCGGCGACGGGTTTGGCGGAGTCGGACGCGGCCGCATTCTTCGACGCATCCTTGGGCCCGCATGCCGCGAGAAGGGCGACGAGCGGTAGCAGCGAGAGTGATCGCGAATTGCATAGCAACATCGGCTACCTCGGTTGGAGTCTGGCTAATTTGGCGCGCCCGAGTCCGCTCGTCCAGCAAGGCTGCGCGCATACGTGCCCAGCACCCGCAGCGACTCGGTTGCGCCGCCAAGCTCCCCGATCGCCGCCGCGAGCGACGGATCACCCGCCGCATGATCGAGCTCGAGAAAGAAGCGATAGTGCCACGGCTCGTCGGCAGGACGCGACTCGAGCTTGCTCATGTTGATCCGATGGCGCGCGAGCGGCTCGAGCACGCGCAGCAACGCGCCGGGGACGTTCGGCGTCGTGACCAGAAGCGCGGTGCGCGCACGCGATCCCGCCTCGGGAACCTGCGGCGCGCGCGCGATCATCAGAAATCGCGTCTGATTGTCCGATCGATCCTCGATATCGGCCGCGAGAATCCCGAGATTGTAGCGCGCCGCCGCGTGCCGGCCGGCTATCGCAGCCGCGCGCGTGTCGCCCCGCGCTGCTATTTCCCGCGCGGCACCCGCGGTGTCGTACGCCGCGCGCACCGCAATCGACGCATGCCCGCGCAACCAGCGCGTGCATTGCGCGAGTGCCACCGGGTGACTCTCCACCGTCGCGAGTGCATCGAGCGATGCGCCACGGATGCCAAGCACGCAATGATGAATCTCCACCACCGTCTCGGCCACCACGTGCAGTGACTCGCACGCGGTGAGCGCATCGTAGCTACCCACCACCGATCCCGCGAGCGTGTTCTCGATCGGCAGCATCCCCGCGTCCGCATCGCCGCTCTCGACCATCTGCGCGACATCGATGAAATCGCGGCACGGGATCGCAGTGGCGCCCGGATTGAGATTTCGGATCGCCTCCTCGCTGAACGCGCCGAGCTCTCCCTGAAAGGCGATGCGTGGCGAGACGCTCACGCGCGCTCGTGCGACGGCGCCGGCATAGTGCGCCCCGCGGCATCCGCAAACGCGCCGACGCGCGTCATCACGTCGACGAAGGAGGCGAAATCGAGCGACTGGTCGCCGTCGGAACGCGCATCCTCCGGGTGCGGATGCACCTCGATGATCAGCCCGTCCGCGCCCGCGGCAATCGCCGCGAAGGCCAGTGGGGCGACGAGCGCCGCTCGTCCACCGGCGTGGCTCGGATCGACGATCACGGGCAGATGCGTTTCTTCCTTCAGCACCGGAATGGCGGCGACGTCGAGCGTGTTCCGCGTCGCCGTCTCGAAGGTACGAATCCCTCGCTCGCACAGCACCACGTCCAGATTCCCGCTCGCCATCACGTACTCGGCCGCCATCAACAGCTCTTTGATCGTAGCCGATAGGCCGCGCTTGAGGAGGACGGGCTTCTTCGTGCGACCAACTTCGGCGAGGAGCGCGAAGTTCTGCATGTTGCGCGCGCCGATCTGCAGCATGTCGGCGTAGCGGCACACCGTGTCGACTTGCCGCGTGTCCATGACCTCGGTGACGATCGGGAGGCCCGTTTCCGCGCGCGTGGCGGCGAGGAGCTCGAGCGCCGCCTCGCCCATCCCCTGAAATGCGTAGGGCGACGTGCGCGGCTTGTACGCGCCGCCGCGAAGCATCGTCGCACCGGCATCCCTCACGGCGATCGCCGTCTCCAGCAGCATCTCGCTGCCCTCGACGGAGCACGGTCCCGCAATCACCTGGATCGTGCGACCGCCGAACGCGACGTCGGGCGCTATGCGGACGACGGTCGGCTCATCGGGATGACCAAACTCGCGCGACGCGAGCTTGTACGGGCGAAGGATCGGCGTGACGCTTTCGACGCCCGCGAGCGCGAGCAGCGGAATCTCGGAGAGCGCGGCGTCGTCGCCGACGCACCCGATCACCACGCGATGCGAGCCGCGCGTGATGTGTGTCTTGAGCCCGAGCGATTCGACTCGCTGTCGAATGTTCGCGAGCTCGGGCTCGGTGACGTTTGACTTCGTGACGATGATCATGTGAAGGGCCTCGAAAACAAGAAGGCCCCCGGATTTCTCCGGGAGCCGTGGTAACGCACCGTCTGGTCGCTGACGACCGCTGGGTACGAGCTACCGGCTCCCGGGAGGATATCCCCAGAAGCTGGTAAAGTATGCGAGGCAGCTCGTGACGCGCGTGTTCATGCGCGCAATGTGCGATGGCTCGACGACGCGCGCAAGAGTGCGGACGTCGGCAAAACCATCACTGGGTGGGCGGAGCGAGATTTCCGCACGCGATGACGGTACCCATGTTCGTGGGCGACGCGCGAACTTCGAGCGAATAACTGCCGCTAGTCGGAAACGGAACGGAGAGGAGCGCGCCACCCTGCGCCGTTCCATCCTTGTCGATGCGGAGGTTCGGATAGGCCGAGAGATCGCCGAATACGGGATTGACGGTGCCGCACAGTCCGACGCGAACCATCCAGGGATGCACGCCGCCCGCCGTCGCGTTCGAAACGTGGATCACGGCCTTGCTCGAGCCGGACGGATCGCGCGCGATGTATCCGGTGCCGTGAATCTGGACAGCGCCGGCGAGGCCCGAAGGCGTTGCGAGCGTCGCGTTCCAGCGTTCGCCGACGGGAATGTCCTGAACCTTGATCTCGTTCGACGTCTTGTGAAATGGATTGCAGGCGGAGATCGCCACGATAGCCGCGACCGTAGCCATGGAAAACACGATGTGACGATGCATTGAAGCCTCGGAAGGATTTGATTTTGAGCGAGAGGTAGTGCAGAAGGCGTGCTTCGAGGTCGCGCCTATGTCTAATGCGCCCTCCCCTTTTGCCGCTAGTCCGCGATCGTCCCGGGCTCGGCGAGCGATCCAAGCGCGGCAGCGAGTGCGTCGCGATTCAGTGTCCAGTAGGACGTCTGTCCTTCCTTCCGCTTCGTGACGAGCCCCGCTTCGACGAGAACGCTCGAATGATGGCAGAGCAGCGCAAGGCTCACACCGACACTGTCGGCGATCTCCGTTCCGGTGATCTCCTCCGTCTGAGCTCGCAAGAGCTCGATGATGCGGACGCGGGTGGGGTCACCGATGGCCTTGAACACGAGAGCTCGGTCCTCAACGGAGGGCACCGTATCGGCGTTTAATCGATTGGACATAGGAGAAGCTTGCGCCCTGCCACCGGCGCCATCAAGTAGTTGTATAGTTATAATAGTACTTGAATAGCTGGTTATCTACCCTAGATTTTGTCCTCCAGCCTTCGTACACCGACTGGACTGTCTGCACCATACCGCCGGAACCGTGATATTTCTACGCCCATCGATTGAACGCTCGACCGCAGCCGCAAGAGTCCCCCAAGCCCGCGCAGACGTAGCTAAGCGATACGTTCGTCATTGTCGCCAAGGTAGCGTGGCATCGGGCGGAGCCACGGCGGCGACCGCGGTGCTGTTTGCGCTTGCGGCGCTGCCGCTTTCCGCTCAGGGCACTTCGGCTCGTGCCGGTATCGAAAGTGCGAGCCGAGCGGACTCTGCCCTGATCGTGGACACCGTGCTCTCGCTCGATGAGGCGCTCGACCGGGCGCGCCACGTGAGTCCGGACGTGGCCCGCGGGAACGGCGCCGTTCTCTCGGCCCGCTCCGGCGAGCACGTCTCGGTTGGCGCGTATCTCCCGAATCTTTCGCTCGAGTCGGGCGCGGCGCGCGCGGGCGATGCGATCGGTGCCGCGCCCATCGCGCCGACGTACGCCGGCAGCGCCTACAGTGCGGGGCTGATCGCATCGATCGATGTGTATACCGGCGGACGCCTGGGCGCCGAACGAAGGCAGGCGCGCGCGGTGCGGGAGGCGGCGGAGGCGAATCTCGTCGCGACCAACTACGGAGTGCGCTTCAACGTCGACACGACCTTCCTCGGTGTGCTTCGAGCCGAGGCGCTCGCGAAGGTCGCCGAGGCGCGGCTGGTGCGGGCGAGGGGGGCCGAGCGCGATGCGGCGTCGCGGTTGGCGGCGGGGACGACGACGCGCTCCGATGATCTGCGCGCGTCGCTCGAGGTGACGAGCTCGGAGCAGGCGCTGCTCGAGGCGCGGTCGGCGCACGTGGCCGCATCGGTGGCCCTGGGGCGACTCACGGGAATCGGCGGGCGCGTTGGCGCGCGCGAGGACGACTCGTCGATCGTGCGACCGCTTTCGGTTCCGGAGGACACCGTGCTCGCGGAGATCGAGCGCACGTCGCCCGATGTGAAGGCGGCGGAGGCGATCGCAGTGGCGACGAGCGCGGGCGTCTCGTCCGCGAAGTCGCGCTATCAGCCGTACATCAGCGCGGCCGGCGGATATTCGTATCTGCACCAGACGCCGGAGGTTCTGAACGATGGCGGAACGTGGGTTGCGCGGATTGGGCTGAGCTATCCGCTGTTCGATGGCTTCGTGCGTGACGACGAGGTGACGCGCGCACGCGCGGACGAAACGACGGCGCGCGTCTCGAACGCCGACACCCACCGCGCCGTGCGCGCGAGCGCGATTCGCCTGTTGACGAACCTCGCCGTCGAGCGGCGTCGCATGACGCTCGCGGAGCAGGCGGTCGCGCTCGCGCGCGAGGATCTGCGCGTGCAGGACGCGCGTTACAGGGAGGGTGCGACTACGCAGCTCGAGCGGCTGACATCGGAGCTCGCGCTGGTGAACGCGGAGGAGGACGCGGTGACGGCGCGGTTCGACTACGCGGTGGCGCGCGCGGAGCTCGAGGCACTGGCCGGGAGAACGCTTTAGATGTGGATCGTCAAGCTGGGGCTCGAGCGCCCCTACACGTTCGTCGTCGGCGCATTGCTGGTCGTGGTGTTCGGCGTGTTGTCGCTGGTCAGCATGCCCACCGACATCTTCCCCGAGATCAAGATCCCGGTGGTGACGATCATCTGGTCGTACGCGGGCCTGGCGCCAGAGGACATGGAGCGCCGTATCGTCACGGTCGACGAGCGCGCGATGACGACTACGGTCAGCGACATCGAGCACATCGAGTCGCAGACGGTGAACGGCGTGGCGGTGATCAAGGTCTTCTTTCAGCCGGGGGCGTCGATCGACGCTGCCGTCTCGCAGATCACCGCGATCTCGCAGGCCGTGGTGCGCGCGATGCCGCCCGGCTCGACGCCGCCGCTGATCATCCGCTTCAATGCGTCGAACGTGCCGATTCTGCAGGCGAGCCTGTCGAGCCATTCGATGTCCGAGCAGCAGATGTACGACTTCGGGCTCAACTTCATTCGCACGCAGATGGCGACCGTGCAGGGCGCGCAGGTGCCGCTGCCGTTCGGCGGGAAGGTGCGCCAGATCATGGTCGACATCAATCCGAAGGCGCTCTTCGCGAACGGGCTCTCTCCGCAGGACGTGAGCGCCGCGATCAACGCGCAGAATCTCGTGCTGCCGGGCGGAACCGCGAAGCTCGGGGCGCAGGAGTACACCGTGCACCTGAACTCGAGTCCGGACGCGCTCGAGGCGCTGAACGACATTCCGGTGAAGGAAGTGAACGGCGCTCCGGTGTATATCCGCGACGTGGCGCAGGTGCACGATGGCTTCGCGGTGCAGACGAATATCGTGCGCGAGAATGGGCAGCGCGGCGCGCTGATCACGATTCTGAAGGGCGGGGGCGCGTCGACGCTCGATGTCGTCAAGCGGGTGCGGGCTCGGCTACCGCAGATCATGTCGACGTTGCCAAGCGAGCTGCACGTCAATCTGCTGTCCGATCAGTCGCTGTTCGTGCGGGCGTCGCTGAACGGCGTCGTGCGCGAGGCCGTGATCGCGGCGGTGCTCACCGCGCTGATGATCCTCCTCTTTCTGGGCAGCTGGCGCACGACGCTGATCGTCGCGCTGTCGATTCCGCTCGCGATCCTGTGCTCCATCATCACGCTGGGTGCGCTCGGGCAGACGATCAACGTAATGACGCTGGGCGGGCTGGCGCTCGCGGTCGGCATTCTCGTGGATGACGCGACAGTGGCGATCGAGAACATCCATCGAAACGCGCAGCTGGGAAAGCCGCTGCTCGAGGCGATCCTGGACGGCGCGCAGGAGATCGCGGTACCGACGTTCGTGTCGACGCTTTCGATCTGCGTGGTGTTCGTACCCGTGTTCTTTCTCAGCGGCGCTGCAGGCTCGCTGTTCGCGCCGCTCGCGATGGCGGTGATCTTCGCGATGATGGCGTCGTACATCATCTCGCGAACGCTGGTGCCGACGCTGGTGCGATTCGCGATGGAGCGCGAGCATGGGCGCGCGCAGCCGGCGTGGCTGGAACGCATCACCGTCGGGTTCGAGCGCCGCTTCGACGCGTTCAAGACGAGTTACGCGGCGCTGCTGGAGCGCGCGCTCGCAAATCGCCGGTCCGTGGCGCTGGGCTTCGCGGCACTCGTCCTGTTCTCGGCGCTGCTCGTCCCGGTGATCGGGCAGGACTTCTTTCCGGTGGTCGACGCCGGTCAGATTCGCCTGCACCTGCGCGCGCCTCCGGGAACACGGTTGGAGCAGACGGAGCAGGTCGTCGCTTCGGTGGAGAGGACTGTGCGCACGGTGCTGCCGCCGAACGAAGTCGAGACCATCCTCGACAACATCGGCATCGCCACGGGCGGAACGAACCTGGCGTTCAGCGACAACCCGACGATCGGCACGAGCGACGCCGAGCTGTTGATGACGCTCGCGCCGAACCGCCAGATGGCGACGGCCGATGTGGTGTCGAAGCTTCGAAAAGACCTGCGCGCCGGCTATCCCGGAGTCACCTTCT
>DATHJR010000244.1:0-10461 GCA_035286525.1 Gemmatimonadaceae bacterium
GTACACTGTCATTCATGGCCGAGAACAACGCCTGGGATTACAATCTCGGCGCGGCCTATGAGTGGCGCGGCCTCCGCGCCGGCGCCTACTGGACCGAGATCGGTGCGACTCGCGCCGACACGATCTCCGCCGCCTCGAAGCTCTATGGTTACAGCAAGTTCTCGTTCACGCTGGGATGGTCGAACAACGTGTTGGCGCTCCTTCGCGGACACGCGCTGGACCGCCGCGTGGCCGAGCTGGAGCGGCAGCGCAAGTTGCTCATGAGCGAGATCGCGGCGCGCCAGCAGCGCATCGCCTCGCTGGAGCTCGAGATCAACCGGTACCAGGCGCAGAACCTTCTCGAGCTCGAGCAGCGGCGCGCGGCGGCGGAGCAGGAGCTGCGCTCCGAGCGCGAGGCATTGCAGCGGCTGGAAGAACGACTTCGCAAGCTCGAGCAGGAAGCGCCGCCGACGCCGAACTAGCCCACGACCAGGATCATCCTGATGCGAGCAACGCGAGTACGCTACCACTTGCTGGTGATGACTTTCGGGTTTCTCTTCCCGACGGTCGTGAGAGCGCAGCAGACCGATTCGATGAAGGCGGACAGCGCGGCCCAGCAACAGGCGTACGAGGCGCGACGTGGCGCGCTGGTGAAGGATCTCCAGGAGACGCAGGACAAGTTGGGCGACCTGCGTAGCCAGCGCGTGCAACTCGAGGCCCGAATCGAGAACGTGCTCGCGCAGACGATGCAGAAGCGCACGCAGCAGCTCCTGGTCAGCAAGGAAGAGACGGCGCTGCTCCAGCTCGACGGCGTGCTCGCAAACGCGCAGGACAACATGGTCGCGCAGCGCGATCGCATGCGAGCGCTCGGAGACGCCGTGCGGCGGCGCGCCGGCGCCGTTCTGGTCGTCACGCTGCGGGCCGACTCCGCGGGTCCGGGATCGCTGGGCACGGCGTCGCTGGAAATCGACAACGTCGTCGCCGCGACGCGCACGTACACCCCGGCCACCGAGCAGGCGCTGCAGACGGGAGCTGTCGATCCGCTCTTCAGATCGGAAGTGCTTCCGAGCACGCACACGGTGGAGCTCTCTCTCGTGCTCGCGGGACAGTCACTCAAGCAGGGTCTCAACGTCGACGCGCTCGCGGAAACGGTGACTTACGTTCAATTCACCGTCCGCAACGGGCAGCTCGTTCCGTCCACGTGGACGAGCCGCGGGACAACGCCGTTCTGAATCTCGCCAGGACGATGCGCGCGCTGCCGGCCTTCGCCGCGGTGATTCTGGTGCCGCCCCTAACGGCGCAGCAGCCCACGGCCGCGCCAGCGCCCGCGCAGCCGGTGATCGTGCGCCCCGCGCCGGATCAGGCACGAGGCCTCGACGCCGAGCTTCGCATGGCGCTCTTCGACGTCACCACGGATCATCCGCTCAGCGCGCTCGATCGCCTCGAATGGTTGCGGTCCTCGAAGGTGGCAGGCTCCGGCGCGGCGGTTCCCGGCATGCGCGCCCAGGAAGACCTGCTCTTTCTGCTCGCGGAGTCGTACTACCGACTCGGGATGCGCGATGCCTTCCGCAAGACGGCGGCGTCGCTCGATTCCGCCGCGCCGGGAAGCCGCTATACCGGGGTGATCGCCGCCCAGCGAATGCTCGATGCGTATTCGCGTGGCGACTACGCGCGTGTGCGCACGCTCGCGGCGAGCAAGAGCGCGGGCGATCGCGGACTCATGTCGCTCGTGGCCGGCCTGGCGGCCGTGGAGACCCGTGATTTTCCCGCCGCGCACGTAGCCTTCGGTGACGCGCAGCAGCGCGGCGGGGAGTTCGCGCTGTACGCCCAGTACATGGATGCGCTGGCGACCGCCGCGAGCGACAGCACGAAGGCTCCGGCCGCGCTCACGGCGTTGCAGTCGCTCAGCGAGAGCGCGCGCGGATCATTTGCCGAGCAGGTGCGCCTGAGCGCGGCGCAGACGGCGCTCGGAATGGGACAGTTCGCCGCGGCGGCATCGCTCGCGGATGGCGTGCCGGCAACGAGCGGAGCGAGCGCGCAGGCGCTCCTCACCAAGGCGTGGGCGCTCTACCGCGGCGGCAACGCAGGCGGAGCGGCGACCGCCTTTCGCGAGTTCGCGACGAGCTATCCCTATCTGCCGGCGCGCGACGAGGCGCGGCTCATGGCGGGACAGATCCTGCTGGAAGGCGGCAAGAGCGACTCGGCCGAGAAATATTTTCAGGGCGTCGCGGACTCGATCGGCGGGGAGCTCGGCGTCTTGCAGGCGCACTCGACGTCGGCGATGACCGATGCGAGCCGGGCGCTCGTGAACGCGCATCTCGCCGGATCCATCTTCATCGCGAACGCCGCTTCGGGGAAGGTCATCTCCCTTCCCGACGACGCCGGCGCAGAAAAGCCCCGCATCGCGGCCGCCTTTGCGGGCGCGTCGGACACGGGACTCGTCACGGCGTCGCCGCACATACTCTCGAGTCTCGGGATCGCCGCGAGAGTCGATTCCGCGGCGGGTGCGGGATTTCCCGTTCGCGTGGTCTTCGCACCGCGCACGGGTGCGCAGCCTCCTGGAGCCTATGCGGATCGCACGCAGGCGGTGCTGGCGACCGACATCGAGCTGGCGCTCGCCTCGTACCGGCTCCAGGAACAGATCGACGCGCAGAAGACCAAGATCGCGGCGCTCGAGAATCTGCAGCGCCTCATCGTGGAGGGCGACAGCGGGCTGGCCGAGAATGCGAAGCAGATCGCAGCGACCCAGGATTCGCTCGAGCACATGAAGAGCGTGCTCGAGAGCACCCGCGAGAAGGTGCGCAACACGCTGCGCCTGCAGATCGCCGCCACCCGCAAGGTCGCGGCCGAGAACATTCGCCTGCTCGATAGCACGCGCACCTCGCTCGGCGCCAATGCGAAGGGGCCCGAGCTCGATGCATTGACGATGGAGCAACAGACGGCCGGCGTGTACAGCGCGATCGCGGATGACGTCGAGCGCGGCCTCGAGGCGGCACTCGATCATCATCCGGCATTCGTGCTGCGCGACTCGATGGTCGCACGGCTCGTGCACGCGCACGCGCTGCACGACACGACCGCCGCGGTGCTCGCCGACGACTCGATGCTCGTCGCCAACGAGCTCGCGGCGCAGCGTGGGAAGGAGTCGAACGCGGTGATCGCCATGCGCACGGCAGTGGGCACGGCGACGACGCAGCGCGCGGCGGCGGAAGGCGCGCTCGTGGCGCTCGTGGATGAGGAACTGCGCGCGCGCGCAACGGGCCTTCTGGCCCTGCTGTCGCGCGATCGCGAGGCAGCCGATTATGCGACGGCGAGCGCTGCGTTCTTCAAGGCGATGGATGCCTCCGCAACCGTTCCCGGCGGCACCACTCCGGCCTCCGTGCGCGCGCCCGGCGGCGCCTCCACACCCCCGAGGCAGTAGCGATGTCCTCGCCCCGTCTCTTCGCGCCGCTTTTCGCGCTCGCCTTCGGCGCCAGCTCAGCCGCCTCGGCGCTCGCGCAGAACGCGCCCGCGACGCAGCTGGTCGCCACGGCGCGCCCCGCGGCCGCCGATGACGCGCGCGACGACGCGATCGAGAAGCTGTCCTCGTTCCTCGCGAGATATCCCTCGAGCACGCTGCGCCCGGGTGCGCTCTTCCAGCTCGGCGAGTTGCTCGTGCGCCGCGGCGACGAGAACTTCGCCTCGGCGCAGCGGGCCGGCGGCGCCGTGCCAGAGCGCCCGGACTACGCGCCCGCGATCGCGCGCTACGAGGAGCTGATTCAGAAGTTCCCGAACTTCCCCCGCGTCGACGCCGCCGCCTACACGCTCGGCACTCTCTACTTCGCCCAGCAGCGCAACACCGACGCGGTGAAGATGTTCGATCTCGTGACATCGAAGGAGCAGTCGCACTTCCGTCCGGAAGGATATTTCCGACTGGGCGATGCAGACTTCGAGCTCGCGGCGAAGCTGCGCGGCGAGCCGAGGAAGGCGATGTTCGTGCGCGCGGCCCAGGCGTACGAGAATGCGACCAAGATCGCCACTCCCGGCGGCGACATCTATTTCCTGTCGCTGTACAAGCTCGGGTGGGCGTACTACAACCAGGCGACACAGACCAATCAGCCTGAGTATCAGGAGGCGGTGGATGTATTCGGCCGGCTCGTAACCGAGTACGACAAGCTCTCGGCGGAACAGCAGGCGCGTCTCGGGCTGCGCGCCGAGGCCATCGAGTACATGGCGGTCGCGCTCACGCAGACCGGCGGCGCGGACGCCGCGCGCCGGTATTTTGGGTCGCACCCAGCCGCCAGCTTCAAGCTTCCGGTGCTCCGTCGCGTGGCCTCGGGGCTCCGCGATCAGGGGGACTTCGTTCGCGCCGTCGCCGCCTATCGTGCCGTGCTCGCGGATGCGCCTGCGGATTCAGGCGCCCTCGGCGTGCAGCGCGAG
Source organism: Gemmatimonadaceae bacterium (assembly GCA_035286525.1). GTDB lineage: Bacteria > Gemmatimonadota > Gemmatimonadetes > Gemmatimonadales > Gemmatimonadaceae > FEN-1250. The sequence continues at coordinate 4,396 of DATHJR010000244.1, forward strand.
ATCGTGGATATTTATCAGAACCGCGTCCTCGAGCCGGACAAGGCGCAGACCGCGCGGCTCGAGCTCGTCGATCACTTCGCTCCCAACTCCGAGTGGGCGAACGCGAATCCAACATTGCGCGACAGCGCGCAGATTGCCCGCGAGTCCGCGCTGCGCCAGAGCGCCCAGTACAGCCTCTCACGGGCGCAGGATAGCAAGGACAAGAAGGACAAGTCGAGGTTCGCCGATGCCGCGAATCTCTACGGCCGCTACATGGGCGAGTTCGCGAAGAGCGACAGCGCGCAGGCCGTCGACCTGTTGTACGGCGAGGCGCTCTTCGCCGAAGCCGAATACTTCAAGGCGGGCATCGAGTATTCGCGCGCGGCGTACTCGTACACGAACGACCCCAAACTGTCGGCGCAGGCCGGTCAGGATGCAATCGTCGCCTTCGACTCGGCGACCGTGCGGACGAAGGGCGACCGCGGCGCGCAGGATTCGTTGTTCGCCGTCGTCGATCGTTACGTGACGGCGTTCCCCACCACCGATGTGGCGCGCCACGCCCTCATCGAGAAGGGGAAGCGCGCGTCCGAAGCGCAGCGATGGGACGTGATGGCCGCGACCTTCAAGACGTACGCCGACAACTATCCAACCGATCCGTATACGCCAACGGCGCAGAAGCTGATCGGCGATGCGCTCTACAAGCAGGGGCTGTACACCGAGGCGCAGGGGCAGTGGGAGAATGCCCAGGCGATCGCGATCAAGTCGGGGAAGAAGGCGCTCTCCGACACGATCACGCTCGTCCGCAACGCGGCCGCGGTGACGTACGGGGACTCGCTGGTGAAGGCGGGGAATTATCGCGAGGCGGCGGAAGCCGTGTACGTGGCGTTCGCGGATCGCAATCCGACTTCGGATCGCGCGCCAGACGCGCTGCGCAACGCCATCGAGACGTACGTGCTGGCAGACAGTGTGGCACGCACGAAGGGGGACACGGCGGCGTCCGTCGCCGCGAAACAGCGGGCGCTCGAGCTGTCGCGGCGACTCGTGTCGTCGTACCCGACGTACAAGTATCGCGTGCAGTACCAGGCGCTCCAGACGCAGCTGCTCTCCGATCTCGGCAAGCACGACGAGTCGGCGGTAGCGTTGGAATCGCTCATTCGCGACAATCCGGCATGGCCGGGACGAGCCGACGCCATGGTGCGTCTCGCCGTCGACTACGATTCGCTGTCGAAGCCCCAGGAAGAGGCGGCGGCGTACGAGCGCTTCGCTGCGGCGTATCCGAGGGATCCGCGCGCCGCCGATGCGCAGTACAACGCGGGCGTTACGTACCTGCAGGCCGGCGACACCGCGAGTGCGATTCGGACCTACGGCGCCTTCGCGGTCGCGCACCCGCGCGACCCGCGAACGGGCGGGGCGCAGGCCATGCGCGTCACGCTCATCAAGGCGGGCGGCAACGTCGCGGCGGCGAACGTGGAGCTCGCGAAGCTATGCGCCCGCCCATCGGCGGAGATCAAGACGCAGTGCGCCGCGCGCGTGGGCGAGAACGAGTTCGCGCTGGGGCGCGCGCTCTTCCCGCGCTACCAGGCGCTCAAGCTCAACATTCCGTTGCGCGTGAACCTGACGCGCGCCGGCGTCGAGCGGCTTTCGGCGCCCAAGCGGAAGTTGCTCGCCGACATGTCGACGCACTTCACGAAGGCCATCGCGAGCGGCGATCCGACCTGGCTGTCCTCCTCGTCGTACTACGTCGGGCTCGCGCAGTGGGAATACGGAAATTATCTGGCGAATCTGTCGCTTCCGAAGGATCTCTCCGACGAGCAGCGTGCGGCTGCCCAGGCGGGATCGGCGCGTCAGGCGGAGCAGTACTATCAGGCGGCAAACAAGTTCTGGCAGGCGTTGGTCGACAAGGCCAGCGCCGGCGGTTTCGACAACGCATGGGTGCAGCGGGCCAAGGACGCCATCACTGGCAAGGTCGATGCGTCTCCTCCAGCCGCATCGCTCGGCGCTGACGTGCCTCGCGATGGAGATGCGTCATGAACCGTTTCGCGCGCGTGGGATGCGGCGTCCTTGTTGGTGGCGCGATGCTCGTCGCGACTTCGAGCCTGGGTGCCCAACAGAAGGGTCCACCGCCCAAGAAGGGGCAGGCGATCGAGATTCGTGGACAAGTACCCACTCCGCAGGTAGTGACGGTGCGTCCGCGCGAGGTTCCGGCGTACGATCGGCATCTACTTTCGCCGACGTTTTACAATGGTGTGGGCAGTGCGTCGTCGCCTGGTGGCGTGCAGTTGGTGCCCGAGAGTCAGATACGGGGAACGACTGCGCTGGACACGATTCCCGCCGCCCTGGCGAGCGAAGGTGGCGTTCCCACCGTCGGTCCGCTGGCGGTGCACGCCGATTCGATGCGAAACAGGCGCGATACGGCCGCCACACGAGCGGGTGCGAGCACCGCGGAGATCGAGGCCATGCGTCACGAGCTTGCGGTGCGGCGGGCGCGGCTCGACTCGTTGCAGCGGATCTTGAATATGCGGACGCAGGAGCCGGTCGGTCTCGGAAATCCGCCGGTGAAACGGATGAGCAGTGCGGACTCCGCCGCGCGCGCGGAGGAGATCGAATCGATTCGCAGGGAGCTCGAGTATCGGAAGCAGCGCCTGGACTCACTCAGGCGGGAAGTGAACAAGATGGGCAGGGGAGGAAGACCAGTTCCTCCGAAGAAGACCACGACGGATTCAACCGTCGCGCCGCCAAAGACGCCACGCGGACGCGAGTGACGATGTCAGTTAGAACTTTCGCTGAGGACACAGGTCGATGAGCAGACTGATCGAGTACTTCCGTAGTGGCGGTCCAATCATGTACCCCATTCTACTGGTGGCGCTGGTTGGACTCGCCGTGTTCGTCGAGCGGTTCTACATGATCGTCATTCGTTCGAAGATCAACGGACGGACCTTCATCGAGCGCGTGATCCAACTCGTGCGCGCCGGTCGAATCGAGGACGCGATCAAGCTCTGCGGCCAATCGAATGCGGTGCTCCCCGACATGGGACTCCTCATTTTGCGCAGCAGAAGCCGCGACGAGGCCGATCTGCAGAACGTCGCAGACGCCGCCGCACTGAGCGTGCTGCCACGACTCACCCGGCGACTCCATTATCTCCCGATGCTCGCGAACGTCGCGACGCTCATCGGATTGCTCGGCACGATCTACGGATTGCGAGCCGCATTTTCCGCGGTCGGCACGGCGGCAGCGGCGGAGCGGTCGGCGGCACTCGCGGCCGGCATCGCGGTGGCGCTGAACGCCACCGGATTCGGGTTGTTCACCGCGATCCCGCTGACGGTGGCGCACGCGTATCTCGTCAGCCAGGCGGAAGGCATCATCGAGCAGGTCGATGAATTCCAGGTGCGTCTCATCAACGCGCTCATCGATCGTCCCGACGTCCGACTCGGTCACCGGTAGACCGCGTGTCCGGCCTCTCATCCGCATGGTGTGCATGCGAAGGGCCGGGCGGCGTCTCATCGGACATCCACGCGTGAGCTGATCGAATGGACTCAGTTTTTCATCGGGCCAAACAGAGGCGCGCCGAGCGGGAGCCCGCCATGGCGAGCGGGAACATCAACCTGGTCCCGCTGGTGGATATTCTCACGGCCATCGTGTTCTTCAGCCTCCTGACATATCAGGGGGCGACGATGGCCGCGCTCACGGCCTTCGATCTGACGCTGCCGCCCGTCGTGGTGACCACGCCGGAACAGCTTTCGCGCATCAAATCCGAGAAGGATGTGTTGAATCTGCTGCTCGCCGTGCGAGTGGACAACGACAAGCTGACCATCGATCACTCGGAGGAGGGCGGATTTCACCAGGTGATCGAGGGACTGGACAAGCCGTCGCTCGACCAGCTCGAAGCGCTGATGACCAGCATCCGAAACAAGTATCCGCAAAATGCAGACGTCACCGTCATTCCCGCGGACGAGGTGAGCTACGCGAACGTCGTGCACGTGCTCGAGCGGCTCAAGCTGTCGCACTTCACGGGAATTTCGCTGACTACGAAGGCGCGCGGCGCCGCGTCGGGAGCGTAGCGATGAGTCGCGGTAGAGATGCGCGCATGGCGCGCCGCGCGGCGCAGTTTGCGAAGTTCAGGCTCACCCAGCTGAATCTGATTCCGCTCGTCGACACCTTCGTGTCAATCGTGTTCTTCGCGCTCACCACTGCGACCGTGGGCGAGCTGTCCCCCGTCGTCCCCGGCGTGCGATTGCCCACCGCGGGCGTCGGCGCCGTCGCGCTTTCGCAGCTCACGCTCGGCATTGGCGCTCAGGTGACCCTCGGGGGTCATCCACTGATGAGCACTGTCGATGCGGCGCAGGCAAGATCCAACGATCCGCGTCAGCCGCTCGTGATTCCGCCACTGTTCAGCGCACTCAAGACCACCGCGGACTCGATGCGCCGGGCGAAGTCGACGCCGAGAGACTCGTCGCTCGACACACCGCTCGCCATCCAGGGCGACAGCAGCATGCACTACGACCTGCTCGCGCGCGTGATGCAGACGGCGCGCATGGCCGGCTTCAAGAACATCTCGCTGCAGGTGAACCGCACGGGGCCGGCGACGACCGTCACCACCGTGCCTGGCGCACCGGGAGCTCCCTAATGGCCGACGAAGCAAGACCGCCGCGATCGCCGCGACCGGTGCGCACGTCGATCGACGATGTCTCGTTCACGCGGCAGCTCCGCTACGAGTTCGCGGATGCCGAGGGGCGGGCGATTCTCTATTCGTACGCATTCTCGGGGATCCTCGGCGTTCTCTGGTTGTTGCTCGTGTTCTTTCTTCCGGCGCCACCGAACTACATCAACCTGCTGAAGGAAGAAGAGCCCGTAAACATCCAGGTAAAGACGGAGGACATCCCGGCTCCTACTCCCGCGCCGATCCCGGCGTCCGAGGGCGGTGCGCCCAAGACGGCAGTCGCGCCCACACCCAAGCCTGGCGGAGGCGGGGGCCCACCGAAGAACGACACGCGCGCGATCAACGACGCGTTCGGTGGCGGAACGTCGAACAACACGGGCGGCATGGTGGGCGACGTCTCGAACGCGCTGCGTGGCACCGAGGTCGCCTCGGGCACCGGCTCGGCGCCCGGCGCGCAGGGAAAGGCCGTCATCGGCTACGGCGCCGGCGGGCAGAGCTCGCGCACGCCCGGCCGCGGCGGACTCGGTGAGGGACTTGGCGGCAATGGCACCGGCAGCGGACTGGGTGGCGTCGGCGGTGGGGGTGGGATCGGATTCGCGACCGTGCGGGTGGCGCCGCCGAGCGTGATCCACGCCGAGAACGTCGGTGGTCCGGGGCGCAACGTGTCCGACCTCGGCGATTACGTTCGCGGTCGAAACTCGCAGCTGCAGTTCTGCTACACGGAGTACGGGCTCAAGGTGAATCCGTCGCTGGCGGGTTCGGTGTCCGTGGCGGTGACGCTCACCAGCGACGGCGCGGTGACCGGCGTGGAGATCACGAAGCGCACCTGGTCCGGTCCTGGCGCTGCCGAGGCGGAGTCGTGCATCAAGCAGCGCATTGCGGGCTGGAAGTTTCCGAGCTCGGAACACGGCGGCGGCACCTACAGCTTCTCCTTCTCATTCAGCCGGTAGGCAACTGGCCGTTCTTCCCGGACGGAATGCCGCCCGCGATGATCATCGCGCACGTGCGCGATCAGTGTTTTCCCGCAGACGGATGCGAGGCGCGTGCGGCGAGAGAATCGCGCGCGCGGCGCGCGCGATCGCGCGTGGCGCGGAGCTCGGTCGCGGCTGCGCGACGACGCTCGAAGGCGGCGTATCGAATCGCGTACACGGAATCCAGGCGGCTCACGTCGCGAAGCGCGAGCGCTTCGCTGTCGAGTGACGCGCGCGCGCGTGCGAAGCTCCGGTCGAGCGAGTCGAGCGCGACAGTGGCCGCGCGGAGCTCGGGATCATCCTTGTGCGCGGGCACTACCACCGTTCCTGGTCGGGTAGTAGTATCGACCTGTGTGGCGCGCGTTCGCTCGTCGCGACAAGCGGCGGCGGCGCACAGCGCCACGACGAACAGCACGCGACCGATCGCAAGGAGAGTTTGCTGACGGTGTGGCATAAGGC
>DATHJR010000245.1:0-4929 GCA_035286525.1 Gemmatimonadaceae bacterium
GAAGTTGGGATATCGGTTGGCGCTGGGGAATGAGGAGAGCGCGATCGAAGAAGTGTGAAGAAAGCCACGCGCGGGGACCAGCCTGATCTGCTGGCCATTCGCTCTACCGCGCCCCATCTTCACGCACTCATGTCAAACCCGAGATGACCGAGCCGGCGTCCCGACTCCAAGGTGCCCTTGCCGATCGCTATCGAATCGAGCGCGAGATCGGTCAGGGCGGGATGGCCACGGTCTTCCTGGCTGAGGATCTCAAGCACGATCGCAAAGTCGCGATCAAGGTGCTGCGTCCCGAGCTCGCCGCGATCATCGGGGCCGAGCGATTTCTTCGCGAAATCAAGACGATCGCCACGCTGCAGCACCCGCATATCCTTGGGCTGATCGACAGCGGCGAGGCGGACGGCACCGCCTACTATGTGATGCCGTTCGTCGAAGGAGAGAGCCTGCGCGACCGGCTCGAGCGCGAGAAGCAGCTCCCGATCGCCGACGCAATTCGTCTCGCTTCGGAAGTCGCCTCGGCACTCGACTATGCGCATCGCCACGGTGTGATCCACCGGGACATCAAGCCCGAGAACATCCTGCTCCACGATGGCTCGGCGCTCGTTGCCGACTTCGGCATCGCGCTCGCCGTCGCGAGCGCCGGCAACTCGCGCATGACCGAGACCGGGATGAGCCTCGGCACGCCGCGCTACATGTCGCCCGAGCAGGCGATGGGCGAGCGCGAGATCACCGCCCGCTCGGACGTCTACACGTTGGGATGCGTGACGTACGAGATGCTCGCGGGTGATCCACCCTTCACCGGGAGCACGGCGCAGGCGATCATCGCCAAGGTGATGACCGAGAAGCCCGCGTCTCTCCAGAGGCAGCGCGAGCGCGTCCCCGACGAGGTGGAGGACGCCGTCCTCATTGCGCTCGAGAAGTTGCCCGCGGATCGCTTCGCGACGGCGGCGGAGTTCGCGGAGGCGCTCCAGGCCGCGCCGGGATCGTCGGGCACTCGCAAATCCACGGCAGCACGAGCTCGCGCGCGCGCGAGCGCATCGCCGAACTGGAGCTCCCGCGTTCGCGATCCCGTGGTGCTCGCACTCGGTGCGATCGCGATCGTTGCCGCGGCACTCGCAGGGTCGAGGTGGCACGGGACACCGAGCGCGGCGGCCGAGGTAGTGCGCTTCACGCTCCCGGCGGCGCTCAATGGCCAAACCAGCTCCGTGGGCTACAACATCGTCGCCGCCTCTCCCGATGGCCGAACGCTCGTCTACGTCGGACGGGGTGATGGCACGCGCCAGCAGCTCATGCTGCGGACCCTCGACGAGATTGCCGCTCGACCCCTCCCCGGGACTGAAGACGCGCTTCATCCGATCTTTTCCCCCGATGGCCGTTGGGTCGCCTTCATCCGCGGTAATCAGCTGTACAAGATCGCCGTGGACGGCGCGGCGCCCCTGCTTCTGGGTACCGCGCCCGGCACGTTCAACGGAGCCAGCTGGTCATCGTCCGGCGTCATCGTCGTCTCCAGCAACACGGCGCTATTCGCCGTGCCCGAGGCTGGGGGAACGGCCCGCGTCTTCAAGAGCAACGCTCATCCCGGCGAATACATCTATCAGGACTCGCCGCTGGCCTGGGACGAGGCCAAGAGCGTGATCTTTTCGAATTGGACGGGGAGCTCGCCGGCCACCGGACGGATCGCGATCGTGCCGATGGGTGGAGGTGAGACGACCGTCCTCGATCTCAAGGGGATCATGCCCTTGGGCGTGATCGACGGGACCCTGGTGTACGTCACCTCGGCCGGCACCATGATGGGCGCTCCAATCGATGTCGCGAAGCGGCGCCTGCTCGGTCCACCGGTTCAGCTGATCGACCACATAGGGCTCAACGCCGGCACTGGACTCGCTTTCGCGGCGCTCTCGCCTTCTGGTACGCTGATCTACCAGAGCGGAACGCAGCTGTCGCGAGTGGTGGTTGTGGGCAAGGACGGCGGTCGTCGCGCCATCCTGGACGATGCCCGGGACTATTCCTTTCCGAGACTTTCTCCGGACGGGCAGCAGCTCGCGATCTCCATCGGATCGGCCGATCACCGCGACGTTTGGCTTGACGAGCTCGCGTCAGGCACACGCACGCGACTGACGACCGAGGGGCTGACCAACGAGCGGCCGGAGTGGAGTCCCGACGGACGGCGTGTGCTGTTCCGCACCGATCGTGGAACCCGCAGCGCAATCTGGTGGCGGCCCGCCGATATGAGCGCCGAGGCCGCTCCGCTGTTGGCCGGTAACCGAGTCGACGTGTTCGAAGGCATCCTCTCCCCTGACGCGCGCTACCTCGTTTACCAGCTCGATACGCTCGGCGCGGACATCTACTATCGCGCCGTGACCGGCGACAGCACGGCCCGGCCCATCGCGAACAACCCCGCCGCCATCGAAAACATGCCTCGGGTCTCGCCCGATGGTCGATGGATTCTCTTCATCACGAACGAATCCGGGCGGGACGAGGTGGTGGTCCAGCCGTTCCCCGGCCCGGGCGGGCGAGTGCAGGTGTCCTCCGGCGGCGGCACGGAACCGTTGTGGTCACGAGATGGGAGGCGGATTTTCTATCGCGGCAGTGGTAAGCTCATGTCGGCAGCGATTCGCGCGACACCGAGCTTTAGCGTGATCGCGCGCGACACGGTGCTCACGGACTCGTACGTGTTCGCCACCAACCCGCACACCAACTACGACGTGCTCCCGGACGGTGCGCACTTCGTGTTCCTCGAGCCCGACCACTCGAGTGAGATGATCGTCGTCGCGAACTGGGGGGCGGTGCTCCGGGCGCGAATGGCGGGTGGGGAGGCCAGGTAAAGCAGCGCACCGTGAATCCTCTCGACTGGCTGCTCGATTCGGATCCCGCCATCCGCTGGCAGGCGATGCGCGATCTCACGGACGCGTCGTGGAGCACGATCGCCTCAGCGCGCGCTCGCATCCCGTACGAAGGGATTGGCGCCGATATTCTCGCCAGCCAGGGATCGGACGGCCCGTGGCACCGGCCCGGCACCCCCGACTGGCTGCCGACGCTCTTCACCTTCCAGCTCCTTCGCGCGACCGGCGTCGACGGCTCGGATCCGATCATCGAGCGGGCGGTGTCACGTCTCGAGGCGGGCTTCCAATGGGACGAGGAGTTCCGCGACAAGCCGAACAAGTCGTTCTTCGAGGGAGAGGTCGAGCCCTGCATCAACGGCGGCGTACTCGCGCTCGGCGCCTACTTCGGCCGCCCGACGGAGAGCCTCGCGCGCCGTCTCCTCGGCGATCAGCTCGATGACGGCGGTTGGAACTGCGACGCGCCGAAGAGCGTGTGCTCGTCGTTCCATTCCACGATCTGCGTGCTGGAGGGGTTGCTCGAGTACGAGCGTGCCGTTGGCTCCTCGCCGGAGATCGCGGCGGCCAGGCGTCGAGGCGAGGAGTACCTGCTCGAGCGCGGGCTCTTTCGGCGTCGCTCGACCGGTGAGGTCGCGAGTCCCGAGTTCCTGGAGCTCGCGTACCCGCCGCGCTACCACTACGACGTTCTCCGCGCGCTCGACTACTTCAGAGCCGCGGGTGCCAAGCCCGATGCGCGCATGGGCGAGGCCGTGCGTATCGTCGAGGGCCGGCGGCAATCGGACGGGCGGTGGCTCCTCGAACGTTCGTACGACGAGGGGCTCGCCCTCCCGTTCAATGAGTCGGTGGGCGAGCCGAGCCGGTGGAGTACGCTGCGGGCGCTGCGGGTGCTCCGCTGGTACGAGCGAGAGCGGCTCGCCTCTGCCCACTAGACTCCCAGCAACACTCGCACATTTCCCATCACTAATGCGAGTGTCGGGCCCTTCACGACACCCACGCGATTCGAGAATCGCTCGATCGACACCGATCGCACCTCTTCGCACTTCACGAATCCGTCTTGCGTTTGCCCCGCTTCGCCCGCAGGCACCCTTACGTGCGTCGCGATTTTCTTGTCTACGGTGCTGACGGGAAGCACCATCGCCAGTCCTGCCGGACCATGATTGAGCTCGTTCACCGAGATCACGAGGGCGCGCCGTTGCCCACTCGTCTCGTGTCCGCGCGTTGGGTTCAGGTCGATGATCCAGATCTCGCCTTTGCTCGGTCTCGTTCGTCGCGTCATGACTCAGACGATGTCAGTCGGGTTTGGCGGCATCGCCCATGGTGATGTCCCAGCCCTCGCGCTCCGCCATCTCTTCTTCCCAGGCGGCAGGATCTCGTCGCAGCGCCGCGAATCCCTGATTCATCGAAGCCAGTAACAACTGGCGCCGGTAGACCTCGAGCGCCTCGTGGACGACTTCCATCTGCGTTTGTCCCGTCTGCTTGGCCAACTCCTGAGCGGCGTCGCGGTCGGTAATCGCAACTCTTATTGTGGTGGTGACGGCCATAACGCCTCGCAGAGCAAGAATTGTAGACTATTTAGTCTACAATCTCCTCCTCCGCTCGGCAATCCAAAATTCCCCCACCCCATCTCGGCAATTCTGTCGTCTTGCTTGTTCGGTATTTATTCGGTATTCTCAGTTCCCATCACCTTTCCGCCCCCGTCGCAACCGATTCGATGCCCCCTTCGCTGGCCACCTCGCACACCCTCCCCCTCTTCCCCGAAGCGGTCCAGCGCTCGCTCCGCCAGCTCCCCGTCATCGGCGCCCAGAGCGACATCACCTACTACTCCACCCACGCGCGCTCCATCCTCAACGACACCCGCGCGACGGGGATGCCCTACTGGTCGATCAACCCGTACATCGGGTGCGCCTTCGGATGCGCGTACTGCTACGCGCGCTATGCGCACCGCTACGTCATGGAGCGCGCATCCGCCGCCGACCGCCTCGTCGACAGCACCGCCGCCCAGGTCGAGCGCATCCCGCCCTGGCTCGCCTTCGAGCGCCACATCTTCGTCAAGCGCAACGCCGCCGATGTGCTCGCGCGCACGCTCCGCTTC
>DATHJR010000246.1:0-7806 GCA_035286525.1 Gemmatimonadaceae bacterium
ACCGCCTCCACCATGGTCGAAGGAGCGCTGGGACAGCAGGTGGTCGGGCTAGGTGGCTACGGCTTGTGGCACCAGCTCGTGTACGCGGAGGTCACCGCGTATCGATCGGCTCAGCAGGGTGTCTCCGCGCCGCTCGATGGGAGCGCGAGCAACGTCGCGCACAATGTGATTCCGTACTGGCGCCTGGCGCTGCAGCATTCGTTCGGGCCGACGTACGTCATGCTCGGGACGTACGGTTTGAGCGCGCGGCTCTACCCAACCGGTGTTTCCGGGACGACGGACCAGTACACGGACGCCGCGGCGGACCTTCAAATCGAACGTCCCGTAAAGCTCGGGGTCGTCGTTTTTCGCTCGACGTTCATTCACGAGTCGCAAACGCTCGATGCGCTCATCACCGCCGACGAGCCCGGCGCGGCGAATCTGCACAACACGCTGAAAGTATTCCGGGCGAACGCCTCATACATGCCGTCGACGCGGGCGAACTTCACGCTGGGCTATTTCAACACGACGGGAACCAGCGACCAATTGCTCTATCCGGGCGACCCCATCACCGGGAGCGCGACTGGCAGCCCACGGTCGTCCGGAGGCATCGGTGAGTTCGACTTCAACGCGTGGCAAAACACACGTCTCGGGTTGCAGTACACCGTATACGACAAATTCAACGGCGGCTCGAGTTCCTACGACGGTGCGGGGCGGAACGCATCCGATAACAACGCGCTGTTCCTGTTCGTCTGGTTGGCGTTCTAGGTCCGATACACCAGGCCGTTCGTCGCGTCACGTGCGCGGGCCGAGGGGGCGATCACACCCTCTTGGCCCGCGTTTCTTTGCAGCAAAATCGATGCTATTGCCCGGGTCGAGCCGCGCGACCCGTCATCTCCTTGACGTGAACGCGGAAGAGAATGGAGCGATGGGGGGCCGGGTCGCTCGCGGTGAGCGCTTCCGGTATGAGCGAGCGCATGAGCTCGAGACCACGCGTGTATGCGTCCGGTGACCCGAGCTGAGGATCCAGCAGCTCCATCTCTCCCTTGACCACTACGCTGTCCCAGTCGAACAGGTCGCGCACCTCATCGACCTCGAAAGCGCACCAGGAGTGACGCGCCAAAGTCGCGAACTTCGTACCATGACTCGTTCGCCCGTACAGCCATTCATCGTCGAACACGTAGTGTATCGGTTGAATGTCGACACGATCGTTCAGCGAGAACGCAATGCGCCCAACTTTGTGCCGGCCGAGTAGCGTGCGCGACTCATCCGCGGTGAGCTCGCGAATGATCGGGAAGACGCGGGGCATCGAGGCCTGCGAGTGATCCTCTTTCTTGCTCATGTAGCTCCTCGAGCGTGTAAGTCGAACGAACCAGCGGAGAAGTCGCTCGAATCGCCATCATCAGCCTATCAAGATACGCATGATGGCACCAGTTGTCGCGAAACTGGGCCAGCGGCAGGCATAGCGTAGCCAACGTGAGTAGCGGTGTAGTTTAGCTATCATGAAAATCGATGCTCCAGGCGCCCCGATCGGTGCGACGACGACGACTCGGCACGAGTCAATCTCCCAGGGGATTTACGAGCAGATTCTGCAGGTAGCCGCCGACGCGATCGTCACGGTCGATGCGGATCAGCGCATCGTGCAGTTCAATCGCGGCGCGGAAATAATGTTCGGGTACACCGAGGCCGACGTGATGGGCAGTTCCCTCGGCGTGCTGCTGCCGCCCCGGTTCCGGGCGCGCCACTCGGAAGACGTGTCGACTTTCGGACAATCCGCGACAGGCGCGCGCTTGATGGGCCAGCGCCGCGAAGTCTTCGGACTCAGAAAGGATGGCTCCGAGTTTCCGGCCGAGGCGTCGATTCTGAAGCTCGACGCGCCGGATGGCCGACGCCTGTACGCAGCCGTCGTGCGTGACGTGACCGATCGAAAACGGACGCATCAGCAACAGCGCTTTCTTGCCGAGGTCAGCGCGACCCTGAGCCAATCGCTCGAGTACGTGGATACGCTCGAGTCGGTGGCGCGGCTGCCCGTGCCAGCGCTGGCGGATGCGTGCATTCTCGACGTGCTCGATGAATCCGGGAAGCTGCGCCGCTTGGCGCACTCGAGGGAGGATTTCGAGGGTTTGCGCACTCTTCGCGGGCAATTCGTGCTCGCGTCCGATGGAATGGCGATGCAGGTCAATGCGCTGGTGTCGGGGTTCACACAGGTCGTTGCGGACGTGACGGGGGAGTGGCTCGATGCCCACTGCAGCGATCCCGCCGAAGCTGATCTGATTCGGCGAGTGGGCGTCACGACCGTGATGATCGTGCCGCTGGTCGCTCGAGCGGAGTCGATTGGAGTGATGACGCTATTGGGAATCGGGCCCTCCCGTAGCTACGACGCCAGCGATGTGGTCATCGCGGAAAACTTCGCCGGGCGCGCGGCGCTGGCCATCGTGAACGCTCGGCTCTACCGCGCAGCGCAGCACGCGACGCGTGCACGCGACGAAGTGCTCGGCGTCGTATCGCACGACCTTCGCAATCCTTTGAGCGCGATCGCGATGTGCTCGCGCGTGCTGGTCGATTCTCCTCCCGCGACGGCGGCCGACAGGCGCGAGCTCGCGACGAACATCTACGATTCCACAACGTGGATGTCGCGAATGATCCAGGACCTGCTCGACGTCTCCACGATCGAGGCCGGCGTGCTCTCCATCGTGCGCGCGAACGAGAAGGTCGAGTTGATCTTGAGGCGCGCATCCGACCTCTTCACGCGTGCCGCGGCCGAGCGCAAGGTGGGGATCGTCGTGCAGGTCGATGATGCGGCGCTCAGCGTGCATGCGGACTCCGAGCGCCTGATGCAGGCGGTGGCCAATCTGATCAGTAACGCGCTGAAATTCACGCCCTCAGGCGGCAGCGTCGCGGTGACCGCCTGCGCTCTGGGTGGCGATGTCGAGATCGCCGTGACAGATACGGGGCGAGGCATCGCCGAGCAGGATCTGTCGCACATCTTCGATCGCTATTGGCACAGTCACGGTTCCCAGGCTGGAGCCGGATTGGGGCTCGCGATAGCCAAGGGTATCGTAGAAGCGCATGGCGGCCGAATCGTCGTTGCCAGCACGCTCGGAGCCGGAAGCCGATTTGCTCTCCTGCTTCCGCTCACCGTGCAGGGGCGTGCGGAGGCTACATGACCACCTTCGCACTCTTCACGCTCACCCCAGGCACGTCCAGCTCCTTCAGCAGTCGGTTGAACGCCCCGACATCGTCGTTCTCGAGTTGATGGAGCTTCTGCAGCTGCCCATCGACTTTCCCCGATAGCTCCTTCAGCGCTTCGAGCTGCGATTGTGTCGGCGCCGCATCGCCCGTCAGCAGCTGCCCGTTCAGGGTCAACATCATGTTGTACAGCTTGACGGGATAGTGGAGCGTGATCTCATCGGCGTGCGAGTGGACCTCGATCAGCGCCTCGCGAATCGCTTCCATCTTGGCGCTCAACGGCTTCCCAGCGCTTTGCACGCGCGAGCCGTACGGCTGCCCCTTCACCTGCTTCACGCGAGCGTCGACTTGCTCCTGCATCGTCTCGATCTCCTTCGCGGCGTCGACGGTCGAGTCGATGTGATCGCGCAGCTGCGACCACGCGACGAGCTGCGCCTGCAGCGCCGCCGATGTCGCGGAGGTCCGCGGGTCATTGACCACGGTGAACGGCTGCGTGTACGACTTGCCGCCAGCCGTGAGGCGAACTGTGTACGTGCCCGGAAGCACCTGCATGCCCGTGGTGGTTCCGTAGTCCACGATGATGTTGGTGATGTGCTTTACGTCCGAATAGCGAAGATTCCACACGAAGCGATTCATGCCGACGCGCGTGGTCACGAGCGAGTCGCTCGGCGCGTAGGACGTGCTGTCCGCTCCCTCGATCTTCTTCTTTCTGCCCATGGCCGCGGTAGTGTCGCGCTGCGCCTTGGCAACGGAGTCCTTCGCAACCGAATCGCTCGCCGAGCTGTCGGCCTTGGGGGCGCCGGTTGACGAGAATGTGCGGATGACCTTTCCCGAGCGATCGAGGAAGGCGAGGGTGGCCGGTCCGGTCGGCTTCTCGCGAAGGAAATAGTCCACCGCCACACCTCCGCGCGGATTCTGGCCGACGCCGATGTTGCGCCGTCCGGAGCCGGCGTCCCAGCGAATGGCCGTATCGGGAACGAACACGTGCACCGCCTCGCGTCGCGCCGCGGCGGTGACCTGTCGCAGCACGGACACGTGGTCCATCACCCAGAACGAGCGGCCGTGCGTGGCGACGATCAGATCGTTGTCGTGCACGATGAGATCGCGCGCCGAGCTGCGCGGGAGATTCAGCTGCAGCGATTGCCAGCGCGCGCCGTCGTCGAACGAGACGTAGACGCCGCTCTCGGTGCCGGCGTACAACAGTCCGCGCGCAACGGGGTCCTCGCGAATGGCGCGCGTGTACGCGAGCTCGGGAATGCCGGCGTCGATGCGCGTCCACGTCTTCCCGTAGTCGGTAGTGCGATAGAGATATGGATGGAAGTCGTCCTGCTGATACCGGTTGGCCGCGAGGTACGCGGTGCCAGCGTCAAAGTGGCCCGGGTCTATGATGCTCACCCGGGTGAACTTCCCGCCGAAGTGTGGTGTGACATCCTGCCACGTCGCTCCATCGTCTCGCGAGACGTGCACGAGTCCATCATCGGAGCCGGCCCAGAGCACGCCGGCCTTCACCGGCGACTCCGCGAAGGCGAAGATCGTGGCGTAGATCTCGGTGCCCGTCTCGTCGTGCGTGATCGGACCGCCCACGTGGCCGAGCGTAGCGGGATCGTGAAGTGTGAGATCGGGTGAGATGGGAGTCCAGCTCTCCCCCTCGTTGGTCGTGCGGAAAGCGCGCTGCGCCGTCGCGTACATCGTGGTTGGCGAGTTCGGCGAAAAGAGGAGGGGGAACGTCCACTGGAAACGAAGCGGAACATCCTTCGCGGCGTAGCCGTCGTAGTTCGGGAAGCCGACGCTGATGTCGCGCAGCTCATTCGTCTTTTCGTTCAGCCGCTGAATCTGCCCCCAATACGACGCGCCGTAGGAGATCTCCGGGTTCTTCGGATCGACGGTGAGATAGCACGACTCACCGAAGGGCAGGGCGTCCCAATCCTGGCGAGAGATCGCACCATCGTCGGACCGGCTCTTGATTTTCACGCTCGAGTTGTCCTGCTGCGCGCCGTAAAGGCGATACGGAAATTGATTGTCTGCGAACACGTGGTAGAACTGCGAGGTAGGCTGGCCGTCCTGCGACGACCAGCTCTCGCCGCCATCAAGTGACAGCGTCGCGCCACCGTCATTTCCTTCGATCATCCGGTTCGAATCGTCAGGATCGATCCAAAGCTCGTGATCATCCCCGTGAGGCACGCGCATCCGCTGGAAGGTGTGTCCGCCATCGATCGACTTGTACGTGCCGAGATTCATCATCCACACGACGTTCGGATCCTTGGGGTCCGCCGAGATGAGTCCGTAGTACCAGGGACGCACCATGAAGTCCTGGTCACCGTTCACGCGCTTCCAGCTCGCCCCGGAATTCTCGGAGCGATAGACGCCGCCGAGTGAGTCGTCTGGCGACGTCTCCACGTACGCGTACACCCGATTCGGCATCGATCCGGACACGGAGACGCCGATGCGTCCGACCGGCACGTCGGGCATCCCTGGATTGTCGGTGAGCTCGGCCCACGTGTCGCCGCCGTCGGTGCTCTTCCATAGTCCGCTCTTGCCTCCGCCCGCGCTGAAGCCCCACGGAAAACGCTGGAAGCGCCACATCGCCGCATAGAGGATGCGCGCATTCGTGGGGTCCATGGCAAGATCGATCGCGCCCGTGCTGTCATCGACGAAGAGGACGCGCTTCCACGTCGCGCCGCCGTCGCGCGAGCGATACACGCCGCGATCGGAATTCGGCCCGAACGCGTGACCATATGCCGCGACGAAGACATCGTCGGGATCCTTGGGATCCACACGGATCGCCGCGATCTGCTCGGTTTTCTCGAGACCGATGTGCTTCCAGCTCAGTCCTCCGTCCGTCGAGCGATACATGCCGTCGCCAACGGTGAGATCCTCGCGGAAGTCCGTTTCGCCGGTGCCGACGTAGATGACGTTGCGGTCGGATGGGGCGACGGCGATCGCCCCGACGGAGGCGATGGTCGACTTGTCATCCGTGATGTTCTGCCATGAGCCGCCGGCGTTGGTCGTCTTCCACACGCCGCCATCTACCGCGCCGAAATAGAACGTGCGCTTCTCGACCGGATCGCCGGTGACCGCCACTGCGCGGCCTCCGCGGAACGGACCGACGAGCCGCCATTGCAGCCCGCGCAACATGGGATCCGACGAGGCGCGCGTTGCCGAGTCGGGGCCGGTTACGAACGCGGCCTTCGCCTTCGCATCTGCGTTCGGAGCTCTCTTCTTCGCCTTGCCCTGCGCGAGTGCGGGACACGCAACGACGATCACGAGCGCGCTGGCAAGTACGAATCGCATGACGAAGCTCCAAATAGTGGGGCGCACGGATGACGCGGCGTACCGTGCAACTGGCGGGCTGGAAGACATCAACCTACTGCGTGGGGGCACGGGGCGCAGGAGCGCACGACGCGAGGTCAGTGGCGGGCACCGATGCTCGGCTTCGCCACCCACAGCTGGTTCGCGCGATCCACATCGGGATACCAGCCTTCCGGATCGATCTCCACGCGTGTCACGTCGGGCGTTCGCGCCACGCGCACCACGTGCGTCCGGCGCGCTGCCAACCAAACACTCACCGGCACGTGGATACGTTCGACGCGCCCATTCGCGCGCGTCACCGCGAGCTCCACCGGCATCGGTGCGAGTCCACGATCCTGAATCGTGATTTCCACGGAGTCGCCGCTCGGCTTCACGCTCGCGATCGCCTGGTCGAGCGACCAAGCCTCGAAGAACCACGAGGTCCAGAACCAGCCGAGATCGCGCTTCGACACGTTGTCGATCGTGTTGAAGAAGTCGTCCGGATACGGATGGCGCCCGACCCACCTGCGACCGTACTCACGGTACGCGCGATGGAAGGTCTCCTCGCCGAGCATGCCGCGCAGGGCCGAGAGTATCTGCGCCGTCTTGTCGTAGTACATGACGTTGTACAGATCCAGCGGAAAGTTATCGCCGGGCGTCATCAACACCTGATCCTCCCCGGCGAGGGCGCGACGGATGTAGAGCGCGCGCTGTCCCTGCTCCTGATCGGCGATGCGTCCGCCCGTGCGCGGCTCGCCGTACAGTTGACGCATCCCCTGGGCGGCGTCGAACTGCGTGAAGCCTTCATCCATCCAGGGGAAGCGCGTCTCGCTCGAGCCCACCTGCATCGGGAACCACATGTGTCCCGTCTCGTGCATCAGATCGCCCGCGAGCGACAGCGTGTCCGCCCACGGCTGCATGAACGTGAGCCGTGGATACTCCATGCCACCGCTCGTCAGCACGCCCTCCATCGACGTCATGGTCGGCCATGGATACTCCCAGAGGTACGACGACAGCTGCTGTACCGCATCGCGAGTATAGCGCGCACCGCCCGCTGCCCACGCCGAAGCTCGAGCGTCGAGCCGGAAAAAGCTGTAGATGTCCACGGTGTCTGCTTTTCCACCGGCGCTCGTGACGAGCGCGCGCGTGGCATCCCACTCGTACCGATCGCTCGTTCCCCACGCAAAGTCGCGCACGTTGGGAGCCGTGAAGTGCCACGTGACGCTGGGCGATTGCGACGCGAAGGCCGTGCCCCCATCGCTCGGCTTGCTGATTGCCACCACGCCGCCAGTCTTGCGTGCCTCCACGAGTTTCGCTCGCGCGTCGCGGCTCAGTACTGAGTCGCCATTT
>DATHJR010000247.1:0-3955 GCA_035286525.1 Gemmatimonadaceae bacterium
GGGGGCTGGATCGCGCGAACGACCCGGCTGCTCGATGACGTGACGCCCGAGTGCGCGGAGCACGGCTATTTGCTGTGCGCCATCGCGTTGCGCTCGACCAGGGAAGGAGATGTCGAAGCGGCGCATGCGGCCTTCGTGGAGGCCTGTCGCATTGGCGATCGCGTTCGCGACTCCGATCTCATCGCGCAGGCGCGACACGGCGAGGGGCGCACCCTAATTCGACTCGGCGAGACCGCGCGCGGCGCTGCGCTGCTGGACGAGGTGATGGCGGCGATCACGGCGGGCACGGTGTCGCCGCTCATCGTCGGCGGCATCTATTGCAGCGTGCTCGAGGCCTGCCAGGAGATGCACGATCTGCGTCGAGCGCAGGAATGGACGGACGCGATGGCGGAATGGTGCGCGCGCCAGCCGGAGACGGTGCCCTTTCGCGGGCAGTGCCTCGTGCATCGCGCGGAGCTGATGCAGCTCCACGGCGCCTGGTCTGGTGCGACAGAGGAGGCCGAGCGAGCGCGCGAGCGATTCATGCGTCCGCCGCGGCATCGCGCGATAGGCTCGGCGCACTATCGCATTGCGGAGCTGCATCGAGTGCGCGGGGAGCACGCGATGGCTGAGGAGTCGTATCGCGAAGCGAGCCAGGAGGGATTCGATCCGCAGCCCGGGCTTTCGCTGCTCCGGCTCGCCCAGGGGCAGAGCGCGGCGGCGAGTAGCACGATCGCGCGGGCGATGCAGGAGTCGCGTGAGCCGCGACATCGGGCGCGGTTGCTCCCCGCGTTCGTCGAGATCGCGATCGCGTCGAGCGAGATCGCGGAGGCACGGGCAGCGGCGGAGGAGCTCTCGCAGCTGGCGGGCAAGCATGGCGCGCCGCAGCTGCGCGCGGAGGCGGCATTTGCGATGGGCGCCGTGATGCTCGCCGAGGAGAATGCGCGGGAGGCGGTTGGGGCATTGCGCGAGGCCTTCGCGCTGTGGCGAGGGCTCGAGGCACCGTACGATGCCGCGCGCGCACGCGCACTTCTCGCGCAGGCGTTTCGGGCGCGCGGCGACGCCGACTCGGCGGACCTTGAGCTGGAGTGCGCGCGCACGACGTTCGCGAAGCTCGGTGCGGGGCACGAGCTCGCGCGCATCGATGCGCTCTCGCGAGACGCGGACTCCGATTCGATGGCGGGTGCGCTCACGGCGCGCGAGCTCGAGGTGTTGCGGCTGGTCGCCACGGGGAAGACCAATCGCGCGATCGCGGCAAGGCTCGGCATAAGCGAGAAAACGGTCGCGCGTCACGTGAGCAACATTTTCACGAAGCTCGGGCTGTCGAGCCGGGCGGCGGCAACCGCTTACGCGTACGAAAGACACATGCTGCAGGGCTCTACATAGAAATACCCATGAGCTAATGAAGGAAAAGATGGATCGAATGCCCGACGCGACGGCTTGCGCGTGCGCCTATTCTGCCTGCACACCAGTATCAGCACACAGCAACGTGCGGGGTTCAACATGGACGCGACACTAACGACTCTGCCGGAACGAATCGACACCGTCGTCATCGGCGCCGGGCAGGCGGGTCTTTCAACCGGCTACCATCTCGCCCGGCTCGGGCGGCGCTTCGTCATACTCGAGAGCAACGACTGGATCGGCGACTCGTGGAGAAAGCGTTGGGATTCGCTGCGCCTATTCACGCCGGCGCGCTTCGATGGGCTGGATGGAATGCCGTTCCCCGCGCCGAAGAATTCGTTTCCGACGAAGGACGACATGGCCGACTACCTCGAAGCCTACGCGGCGCACTTTGCATTGCCGGTGCACACCGGCGTGCGCGTCGATCGCGTATGGCGTGAGGGAGGCCGGTTCATGGTGCAGGCCGGCGACTCGCTCATCCAAGCCCAGAGCGTCGTGATCGCGATGGCGACCTATCAGGCGGCGCGCGTTCCGGAGTTTGCGTCCGCGCTGGATTCAAAGATCGTTCAGCTGCACTCGCAGGAGTATCGCAATCCCGCCCAGCTGCGTGCGGGGGGAGCTCTGCTCGTGGGCGCTGGTAATTCGGGCGCGGAGATAGCGGTCGAGATCACGCGCGGCGGTCACGCGACATACGTCTCCGGGCGCGTGACTGGACAGGTTCCCTTTCGGCTGGATGGCAGAGCCGCGCGCATGGGGCTCGCGCCCTTCCTGTTTCGGGTCGTCTTCCACCGCGTGCTGACCGTCGACACGCCCATGGGGCGGAGTGCTCGCCGCAAGATGCTCTCGATGGGTACGCCTCTCATTCGCACGAAGGAGAGCGACCTCGCCTCCGCGGGTGTGACGCGAGTTCCGCGCGTTGTCGGCGCGCGGGATGGTCTGCCGCTGCTCGCGGATGGGCGCACACTCGACGTGGCGAACATCATCTGGTGCACCGGATACAATCCCGGATTGTCATGGATCGACCTTCCGATTTTCGATGCCAGCGGCGAGCCGAGACACGAGCGCGGGATTGTCGTGGAAGAGCCGGGGATGTACTTCGTCGGCCAGCACTTTCAGTACGCGATGTCATCGGCGATGATCCACGGCGTCGGAAGGGATGCGGAGCGCATCGCACAGTCGATCGCGGTGCGACGCAGCGCCCCGACCGAGGCCGATCGGATGATGGCGTAGAGATGACGCGGCTTCGGTGGTTCGACCGGACATTCGATTTCACCTTTCCCGTGGAGCTCCACCCCGAGATCCTCGAGCGACTTCGAGGCACCCTAGGTAGGCTGCCGCGCGAATGGCCGGAATCGCGGAGGCGGTGCAGACGCGCCGTCCCGCGCAGGGGTGGTCGATTCGGGAGCACGTCGGGCATATCGGCGATCTTGATGCGGGAGTATTTCTCTCACGCGTGCAGGCGTATCGGAAGCGGGAGACGACTCTGCCGCCCGCCGATCTCACGAATGCGGTGACGAGCGACGCGAATCACAATGCCCGCTCGATGCAGGAGATTCTCGCTATCGCGCGGCATGCGCGGGCTGTTCTAGTAGCGGAGCTCGAGGAGCTCGACGAGGAAGTCTTCGCGCGCACCGCCGTGCATCCGCGACTGGGCGTCCCGATGCGACTCGTCGACACGATGTTCTTCGTTGCGGAGCACGACGATCACCATCTGGCCACGATCACGGAGCTTGCGCGGACCGCGCGAGGCCGCTGACGGGCGCTACTCCGTGTGCATGCTCGTGAGCGCGCCCGCTCCTACGCGCCGGCGTTCAGCTGCGCCCAGCGCGCCTTCAACTGCTTGATCCACGACGGCGCATTCGGATTCACGACCTTTATCTCGACCGAGCCGAGGAATGCCGTGCCCGTGACGTGAACCGTCGGCGCGCCGGGCCCGGGCGCGCTCCACTTCTGCCCCTCCAACTCGAACGAGCCAATGATCGCGTCGCCGTCGCACTCGACGCGGACGTCGGGTGGGACGAGAATGGTGACGTTGCCCATGATGACCATGAGCTCGATGCGCGACGTCCCTTCGCCAAGGCGCGCGCTGGTGAGGTCGATCTTCACATCGCCCCAGAAGGACACAGCGCGAAAGAGGCGCGGAAGGATCCAGTCGCCCGCGCGAACCTGCGCGGAGAGAAATGCCGTCACGCCGCGCACCGGCGGCACCATCTCGGCCGGCACGATCAGCGGGAGCGCCAGCGGGGCCGCCTGCACGCCGGGCGCGCGGTCGTCGTGTGGAGGCTGGTACGGCGTAGTCATGGTATTCTCAACGTGTCTGCGCCGCCCCCGGTTTCGACGGGCGCTGGCGCGGTATCAGTCGTACGCGATTCGCGGATCGGCGGCAGCATACGCGAGATCTGTGATCACGTTTACAACGACGAAAACCACACTCAAAAACAACACGGTTCCCTGGATCGCGGGAAGGTCCCGGCGACCGATCGCGTTCACGACGTAGCGTCCGATTCCGGGCCAGCCGAACACGGTTTCGGTGAGAATGCTGCCCGTGAGATACGAGCCGAAGTCCAGGCCGAGG
>DATHJR010000248.1:0-2458 GCA_035286525.1 Gemmatimonadaceae bacterium
TGCTGGAGGTAGGTCACGTTGACGACGTTCTCGTCGAACATCGAATCGCGCTCGCTGAGTGGATAGCTGTTCGACGCCGAGTACAGGTCGATCGCCCAGTACAGACTATCCGCGACCACGATTGGCGTGATCGTGCCACCCTGGAGGAAGAACGGAGAGACGGCGTCGAGACGTTCGCGCACATCGCGGTGCGTGACGATGCGCGCCACGGGTCGCGGCAGCTCTCCGGTGAGCAGTCTGAAGTTCTGGAGCGCCCATGCGTACGCGAGCCGCGCGAGCGAGCCGTCCAGCGCCGGTGCGACGATCGCACCCACGGAGTCCGAGACGACGCGGTATCCGGCGAGTGAATCCGCGACGAGAACGGGACCGATCTGCTCCGGCTCGCGCGCGCTTCTGCTCGTGGGCACGCGAGCGAGTGACCCATCGCTTTCCGTGCGCGAGGCAAACGCGCGCGTCACCGACCAGTCGGCGCGCTCGCCTTCCACGTCGCCCGCGGACGGCGGCTCCACCACGGTCGCGCGCAGTCCATCCGAGGATGCCGACCATTCCACCGTACCGGGCGAGGACGGCCCGCGGCCGCGACGGCCAAGCGCGCGCATGAGCGCCGCCGGATCCCATACGGAGATCGCCGCTGCCTCATCGCTCGGCCGAGCGGGAAGCGCGAGGGAGCTGTCCCGTTCGATTCGTTGCAGCGCATACGCGCGCCTCGTGTAGTCGGCGCGCGTCGAAAGATAGCTGACCTCGCGAACGGTCTCGGCGCCCGCCGCGACGTAGTGGCGCATGAAGATCGGCGTGACGTGGCGCAGCAGCACCGAGATGAGGAGAACGGCGATCAGCGTCATCGTGGCTGCCCGAACCTGCCCGATCCAGCCGAAGTAAAACACCACCAGCGCCGTGCCCGCGGTGAGATAGGCGAGCCAGATGCTGATCGGGATGATCGTGCGGTGATCGGAAAAGGAGAACGCGCCTCCCGGCCCCGACCCGGAGAGCAGCGAATCGTAGATGTCGAGGCGATAGCTCCAGGCGAGCAGGAGCAGCAGGACGGCGCCAAGCGCAGCGAGATGGCGCCGCACGTAGTGCGATACGTAGAGCGCGCCGCGATCCCAGCGCAGACTCGGCGTCAGCGCGTAAAAGAAGATCACGACGACGGTCGCAAAAAGCACCGTCGTGAGCGTGCGGTAGTACAACATGCTCTCGATGGGCAGCCAGTACACGAAGAAGCCCAGGTCCACATCCATGTACGGGTCCGTCTCACCGAATGACAGTCCGTGTCGCAGAAGGGAGAACATGCGCCAGCTCTCCGCCGGCAGCGCGAGCCACCAGCCGAGCGCGAGCGAGATGAGCAGCGCGGACCCAACGAGGTAGCGGCCCGGCACCTCCTCCCCGATCTCGATGTTCGCGACGCGGCGCGGCAGCACGAGCGAGACGACGCTCTGGCGCACCACGTACAGATTCACGAAGAGAATCGCAGCGGCGATGAGAGCGGACCCCGCGCAGATCGCGGTCATCAGCAGCGCGCGCTCGCGCCAGAGCGCGGACGCGCCCATGGCATCGTACCAGAGATAGTCCGCGACGATTCCCGCTCCGACGCGGCCCAGCACGAGCAGCGCCGCGACGACCGCGAGCGCGATGACGGGCCAGCGGCGCCAGCGGATGGGGATGCTCACACTAGCGCCCTGACACTAGGGCGACACGCCCTGCGTGCGCAGCCACTGCTCCATCTCGCCGCGGATGGCCGCGAGGCGCTGCTCGCTGCGAGCCTCGAAGCGCGTGACCAGCACCGGCTGCGTGTTCGAGGCGCGAATGAGCCCCCATCCATCGCCGAACAGCACGCGTGCGCCGTCGACGTCGATCACCTCGTGCGCGTCGCGGAAGTGGCTGATGGCGTCCTCCACGATCCTGAATTTGCGCGACTCCTCCACGTCTACGCGAAGCTCGGGCGTCGACACGAACTTCGGCACGTCGGCGAGCATCCCCGACAGCGACTTCCCCGAGGCGGCGACGATGCGAATCAACCGCGCGGCACCGTACAGCGCGTCATCATGGCCGTAGAATCCCTCGGTGAAGAACATGTGCCCGGACATCTCGCCGCCGACTGGCGCGTGGAGCTCGTGCATCTTGTCCTTCATCAGCGAGTGCCCCGTCTTCCACATCAAGGGAATTCCCTTCGCCTTCAGAATCTCGTCGGGCAGCGCCTGCGAGCATTTCACGTCGAACACGATCGGCTGCCCAGGGCCTGTGCGCTCGAGGACGTCACGCGCGTAGAGGATAAGTACGTGATCGCCCCACACGATGGTTCCGTCGGCGTCGACCACTCCGATTCGGTCAGCGTCGCCGTCGAAACCGACGCCCAGGTCCGCACCCGTGGAACGAACGGCCTTGATGAGATCCTGGAGGTTCTCGACGACGGTCGGATCCGGATGATGATTCGGGAAGGTTCCATCGCTCTCGCAGAACA
>DATHJR010000249.1:0-8132 GCA_035286525.1 Gemmatimonadaceae bacterium
GCGACGACGCCGGCATCGGCGTCTGGCGCGACACGATCGATGGCTCGCGTGCGATGGCGCAGAGCGGCGCGATCGGCGGCGTTTCGAGCGAGCTCCTGATGCTGCCGGATGAGCGCATGGGCGCCGTCATCGTCACGACCCTCGATGGCTCGAACGGCGTGGCACGACAACTCGCGAGCACGGCGTTGCGTGCGATGATCGCGGAGCGGCGTCATCGGCCAATGCCGCCGCTTCTAATCACGATTCCGGTGCCGCACGTGAGTGCCGCGATGCTAGCGGGGCGCTACCGGGTGCCGGGTGCCGTGCTCGATCTGACGTACATCACCGCGCCGTCGGACAGCGACGCGGCTGCCGAGCAGCTCACCTTCCGATTCGATTCGGCCGGTACTCGCGGCGCGCTGCGCCAGCACGGTGACACGCTCGTCCGCGAAGATCGTCTCGGCTTCGGTCTGCATATCCTTCCGCGAGGCAACGCATTGATCGTCGCGGGCAGGCGTTTCGTCCGCGACTCGGCATTACGGCCGGCGCCGGTGCGGCCGCAGCTCGCGAAACTCGTCGGGGAGTACGGGTCGGACCGCGACATCTTCTACATCCTCGAGGACCACGGGCGCATCGAAGCGCTCGCCCGCTCGTTCTTCCAGACGCCGCTCGTGCGGCTCTCGGACTCGGCGTTCGCCTCTCCACGTGCATCGTACTTCGATTCGGAGCCCGTTCGCTTTTCGTTCGATGACGCTGGCGGGGTCACGGGCGTGCGCGTCGGGGGCGTGTGGCTTCCGCGCCGCGCGATCGGCCCGGCATCGGGAAATCAGCTTCTCGTCACGCCGGTGCGACCGATCGCGGAGCTCGAGCGCGAGGCGCGCGCAGCCAAAGCGCCGGTCGAGGCGGGGCGACGCGCACCGCAGCTCGTCGAGCTCGTCGCGCTCGACACCACGATCCATCTCGAAATCCGCTACGCGACGACGCACAACTTCCTCGGCACGCGCTTCTATCCCGAGGCTCGTGCATTTCTCCAGCGTCCGGCTGCCGAGGCGCTGGTGCGCGCGCATCGGTGGCTCCGCACGAAGGGCTACGGCATTCTCGTGCACGACAGCTATCGGCCCTGGTACGTGACACGGATGTTCTGGGACGCCGTGCCTGCCGACAAGAAGATTTTCGTCGCCGATCCATCACAGGGATCACGCCACAATCGCGGCGCCGCCGCCGACATCACGCTCTACGATCTCGCCACGGGGGCGCCGGTGGAGATGCCCGGCACCTACGATGAGACTTCCGACCGCTCCTTTGCGAACTACCCGGGGGGCACGTCGCTCCAGCGATGGCACCGCGCACTGTTGCGGCAAGCGATGGAGGCCGAAGGGTTCACGGTGTACCACGCGGAGTGGTGGCACTTCGATTACCGGGGATGGGCCGAATACCCCGTGCTCAACATCCCCTTCAGCGACATCCCGCCGGCGCTGACCGCGCCACACTGATCGCCAGCTGCACCGAATCGTCAACTTTGTTCGCAGCGGCGCGCTTGCGGCATTGCGGTATACCATTAGTGTATACCTGAGTCAGCATCGCTCATCCACGGCTCCAGAGGTGGGACATGAACGTTCGTCGCAACTTCTTCCTGCGCCGGCTGGCGACGCTCCTCGTCGCCGGATCGGTGCTCGCCGCCGCCGGCCGCGCGCAGGGACCCGTCGCCCCCACGCGCGCGGCGCTCACGCCCGCCCACCCCCTCCCCGCCGACGCATCCGCACGCGGACCCGCCGCGCTGAATGACACCGTCGCACTCGCCGCCTTCTTCGACGGCGCGATGAGACAGTTCGTCGACCAGCTGTTCGTGTCGGGCGCGGTCGTGGCGGTGGTGAAGGATGGCCGCGTCCTCTTCGCGCACGGGTACGGGTTCTCCGATGTCGAGAAGCGAACGCCGGTCGATCCCGCGACGAGCCTCTTTCGTATCGGGTCCACGTCGAAGCTGTTCACGTGGACGGCGCTGATGCAGCTCGTGCAGCAGGGGAAGGTCGACCTCGATGCAGACGTCAACACCTACCTCAAGGACTTCAAGATTCCCGAGGCCTACGGCAAACCCGTCACGGTTCGCAATCTGATGACGCACTCGGCGGGCTTCGAGGATGGCGCGCTGGGCTACCTCATTACCGACGACTCGGGACGCGTCGATCCAATCGACGTCGCGCTGAAGAAGCACATGCCGGCGCGCGTGCGCCCGCCGGGAACGCTGTCCTCTTACTCCAACTACAGCGCGGCACTCGCCGGCCTCATAATCCAGAACGTCAGCGGAATTCCGTTCAACGACTACATTCGCCGAAACATTCTCGATCCGCTCGACATGCACCACGCGACGTTCCAGGAGCCACTGCCACCTGAGCTCAAGGCGGACGCCGTCACCGGATACACGCGCGGCGAAGGCGTCTACAAGGCCAAGAAGTTCGAGTACGTCGGCGGATTCCGACCCGCAGGCTCGGGATCCATGTCCGCGCTCGACATGACCCACTTCATGCTGGCGCATCTGCAGAACGGGCGGTACGGAAACGCTCGCATTCTCGACAGCGCAACGACTCAGCTCATGCACGCGCGCACATTCGCGAACGACCCGCGGCTCCCCGCCATGGCGCTTGGATTCTACGAGCAGCGGATCAACGGCGTGCGCTTCATTGGACACGAGGGCGACACGCAGTATTTCCACACGGCGATGTTCATCATCCCCGAGGCCCAGACGGGCATTTTCCTCTCCTACGTTGGATCTGGGGCCGAGCCGGTGCGGCAAGGGATTCTGCAGGCATTCTTCGATCGCTATTTCCCCGCGCCTCTCGCGCCGCTGCCACCAGCGGCGCCCGACTTTGCGAAGACCGCCGAGAAGTACAGCGGCGCGTATCGCTTCGCGCGGCATAGCTCCACCAAGATCGACAAGGCGCTGGAGGTCGCCGCCCCTCCCATCACGGTGTCCGTGATGCCCAAGGAAGGACGACTGCTCGTCACCGGCCTCGGAGAGCATCCCGCGCAGTTCGTTCCCACGAGCGACGGTGTCTTCACTCAGGTCGAGGGTCCGTTGCACATCGCGTTCACCACGGACTCGTCGGGTGCCGTATCGAGACTGTCGGTCGATGCGTACCCGTTCATGGGGACCGAGCGTGTGCCCTGGATCGAGACCCCGTCACTCTGGTACCTCGCGCTCGGCTCTTCCGCGCTGCTCTTTATTTCCGCGATTCTCACGGTCTTCTACCGGCGTCGCGGAATCAAGGCGCTGCCGCGCGAGCAGAAGCGCGCGGTGTGGCTCAGCTTCGCGGGTGCCGTGTGGTTCTTTCTGACGTTCATCGTGCTCGGAGCGGTGATCGCGAGCAATATTGCCAACCTCGGTGGAGCAATTCCGACATCGCTCAAGGTGGCACTCGTCATGCCGATCCTTTTCGTGCTCCTCACGATCGCGCTCGTCATCGCGGCAATCGACGTGTGGCGGCGGTCCTATTGGGGTGTCGGTCGCCGCATCCACTTCACCCTGATCGTCATCGCCGCCGTCGCCGTCTCGCTCTTCTTCGCGCAATGGAACATGCTGGGGTGGCGCTTCGGGTGAAGCGATAGAGGCGCTCACTCTGCGCCGCTGTGCGTTCAGCGCCCCACCCCTGGAGTACTAGGGTGTGTTGCGCGCGCGGAGGTGACTGTCGAAGTAGCTGATCGTGGCGGAGTCCGCGGTCATCCACGACTGGTGGCGTAGAAAGCCGTGAATCTCGTCGGGCAGCACGAGCTCATCGTAAGGAATGCCGGCCGCCGCGAGCCGGCGGGCGATGTCCACGGTTGCGTGGAAGCGCACGTTGCGGTCGTCATCGCCTTGAATCAGGAGCACGGGACTCTTCCACGTCGCGATCGAGGCGACGGGTGACGATCGCCACGCCACGCCGATCGCGCGCTGGATGTCACCCTGCTCGTATCGGAGCTTCGCGTCCGTGAAGAAGTGGCCGATATCGTCGATCCAATCGTGCACGCCGTGCAGATCGACACCGGCCTTGAAGACGTCGGAGTTGCGCGCGAGCGCGAGCGCCGTGAGGTATCCGCCGTACGAGCCGCCCCAGATCCCGATGCGTGATCCATCGACATCGGCGAGGGAGCGCAAATACGCGGCTCCCGCCTGCACGTCCTGATACTCCGACGCTCCCCAAGGTCCCGCGTGCGGGGGGTTGTGATACCGTTCGCCGTAGCCGATGCCGAGCCGATAATTCACCGACAGAACTATGTAGCCGTGATTGGCCAGATACTGATTCACCGCGTAGGCGTTCGAGTAGTAGCCCATGTAGTGCCAGCCGAGGAGCATCTGTCGCGGTGGCCCGCCGTGCACGAAGATCACCGCCGGCTTTTTCGAGCCGCCCTTGTCTTCGCCGCGCTCGAAGAGCTGGCCGTGCGCCACCGTTCCGTCTGCCGCGCGAAACACGACCGACTTCGGCGTCACGAGCTGCGACACAGGGAAAGTCGCCGGCACCACCTCTTCGCCGATCGCGCGCGGCGCCCCGCCGCCGACGGCGATGACCATGGGAAGCGGCGACCTCTGCGCTCCAGCGCCGATGAAGGCAACGGTGCGTCCGTCGTCAGTGAGATGCGGATCCCACTCGAGCCCCTCGCCCGAGGTGAGCGCGGTCGGCGCCGCACGATCGACCGGCACGCTGAAGAGATGGCGACGATCGATGTCTCCGCGGGTCGTTCCTTCATTCGCGTTGTAGATGATGGTGCCGCCGTCCGGAGATGCGGCCACGTACTCCACCATGAAGTGCCCGGGCGTCAGCAGCATGGGAGTGCCGCCGGCTTCCGGAATCGAGTAGAGATGCGGCCATCCATCCAGCGTGCTCAGAAAGACGAGCCGGTTCCCCGCGCCCCACGAGAGATTCGCCTCTCCCTGCGTGCTCGGCATCGTTCCGAGCAACGTGTAGGGCGCCTTCCATGCGCGATGTCCGACTCCCGTCGTAGCGTCCGCGACCCAGAGCTCCCATGGCGACGGATGCAGCTCGAGCAACGTCTCCGGCGCACCGCCGGTGCCGGGTTGCCGCACGAAGGCGACGCGCTTCCCGTCGGGAGACCATCGCGGCGACCCGTCGTTGGACGTCGAGGGCGCGAGAAAGGTGATCGGCGCTGAGTCGGAGGTGAAGATGCCGATGAAGGCGTGGTCGTTGCGCGCCGAGACGAAGGCGAGACGGTCTCCCGTGGGAGACCAGACGGGCGAACCGATCTCCCCACGCGCGAAGAAGAGTCGCTTCGCGGATGAACCGCTGTCGGGGTGTGCGATCCAGATCTGGTGATCCTTCGTAAATGCAATGCGGTCACCGCGCGGCGCGACGACGGGCTCGTCGCCTTCGGAGACGAGCTGCGCGGGCTTGCGCGACGCCGCGAACGGCGCGACCCAGATCTCGACCTTTGGCTGCACGGTGGAGTGGGACGGATCCGGCTGCGGCTCCGTCTCCCAGTTTGCATCGTGATCCCCGCCGCGAACGTAGACGATGTACTTGCCGTCGCTCGTGATCGAGAGATGCGTGAGCTCCTGGCCGTCGTCGGCGCGATAATCCGTGACCTGTCGCGCCTTGAACTTCGGACCCTCTGCCGCCCAGATGTTGCGGACACCACGCACGTTGAACACCCATGCGATGCGCGCTCCGCTCCGCGAGGACGTCAGCTCCTCCGCGTACGGATAGCTGAGTATCTGGTCGAGCGAGAACGACTCGGGCGCGGGAGCGCGGGCAATCGCCGTAGGCGCAACCGCGTGCGCCGTCTGCGCCGCGCGCGGGGTTTGTCCCGCGAGCCCTCCGCAGAACGCGACCAGCGCCGCCGCCGTCATGAAATAATTCGTGCAGGCGAGAGGCGACTGGCGGCGGCGTGCACGCTTCGGGACGATCGTGGTCAACATGGGGATCCTTGTCATTCCGAGTGTGAATGCCCCGAGGGCTGCGGCGAGCGAATCGAGACTACCTGGCGCACGACGACGGCGATGATGCTCCGCGCGAGGACAGCTCGTGGCCTGGCCCGTAGAGCACCTTCCCCGCTTTCGCGCCCGTGTGCTTGCCGTGATCGATGGTGATCACTCCGTTCACGAGCACCCAGTCGATGCCGGAAGGATATTCCCGCGGCTGCTCGTAGGTCGCGCGGTCGCGGAGCGCGGCAAGATCGAAGATCGTCACGTCGGCCCAATTTCCTTCCTTCACGACGCCGCGATTCGCGAGGCGCATTCGGGTGGCGGGCCATGACGTCATCTTGCGAATGGCGTCAGTGAGAGTGAGCACGTGCCGCTCCTTGACGTATTTCGCGATCACGCGCACCGAGTTTCCGAACGCGCGCGGATGCGGAAGGCCGAGGTCATCACCCTCGCCAGGACGCACGGAGGCGCCGGCATCGCTTCCGATGCTGGTCCACGGAAATCGGAGCGCGGTTTCGATGTCCTGTTCGCTCATCATGTAGTACAGCGCCATGACGCGCCCCTTCCCCTGCGCGACGAGATCGAACGCCGCATCGGCTGGATCCTTCCCGGTCTCCTTGGCGATTTGCGCGATCGATTTTCCGACGTACTTCTCGCTGTTCGGATTCCGCGCGTTGCCCAGGACGATTCCGTCCCATCCGCCCGCCGCCTCCATGATGTTCCACCATCCGGGCGAGCCGCTTTGCTGCTCGCGCTTGAGGCGGGCCCGAGTGGCAGGATCGGCGAGCCGCGCGCGCAGGGAATCATCGCCGCCCTCGAACGCCCAGCTGGGAATCGTCGCCTCGAGCCCCGTTCCACCCGCCGTATAGACGTACATGTCCGCGGCGACGTCGACACCGCGCGCGCGCGCGGAGTCCACCTCCTCGCGCACGGAGTCCATCAGCACACCCCACCCGGGCTTGTACGCGACCTTCAGATGAAAGATCTCGACCGGTATTCCCGCTCCCTCTCCGATCGCGATCGCCTCGCGCACCGACTGCGCGACCTCCTTCCCTTCGCCGCGCATGTGGCTCGCGTAGATGCCTCCGCGACACGCCGCCGCCTTGCCCACCTCGATGAGCTCCTGCGTCGTCGCAAAGCTGCTCGGCGGATAGATGAGCGCCGTCGTCATTCCGAGTGCGCCCGCGCGCATCGCCGTATCGACGACGGCCCGCATGCGCGCGATCTCGTTCTTGTTCGGCGCGCGCGCGGATTCCCCCAGCACCTCTTCGCGCGCCTGCGTCTCGCTGAAGTACGTCCCGAAATTGATGCTGATTCCCTGCCGCTCGAGCGTGCCGAAGTAGTTGGCGATTCCGCTCGCGTCCACCGGCGTTCCTCCCTCGCCCGCGATCGCTGTCGTCACGCCCATCATGAGCTTGTTCTCGGCCAGCGGATTGCGCAGCAGGACAGACCCCGACTGATCCATCATGTCGATCCATCCCGGCGACACGTACTTGCCGGTCGCGTCGATCTCGATAGTCCCCTTCTCCGGCACGACGCCGATCTTCTCGAAGCGGCCGTCGCGAATCGCGACGTCGGCGCGAATCCACGGATTCCCCGCGCCGTCGAGCACGCGTCCGTTGCGAATCACGATGTCGTAGGGGGCCGCTGCGGTGGTCCTCTGCTGCGCGCGAGCACCGTCGGCCGCCGCGAACGAGAGCGCGACCATCACACATACGAAGCGAGCGATGCGCCAGCAGGCGATCATCTTCGCGCACCCACGCGCGCACATTCCGCCAGCACAGCCGCGCCCACGAACAGCGCTCCTTCCGCCGCGTAGTATGCCGCCGAGTGCGCGGGGATAGTCTTGCCACCCGCCTCGCGCGCCCCGATTCGCATGAAGCATCCCGGAATACGCTCCATGTACGCCGCGAAGTCCTCGCCACCCATGTTCATTGTGCCCAGCGGGGTCAACGCATCGGCACCGAGCACGTTAGCGACCGCCTCGCGAGCGATGCCGGTCGCGCCGGCCGGATTCACGATCGGCGGCGTGTCGCCCTCGAGAACTACCGAGGCGGCGAGCCCGTACGCGAGGGCGAGCGCCTCCGTGATGCGCCGCAGCTCGCCGGTGAGCAGCGCGCGAGCGGATGCCGACGTGGCGCGGATCGTACCGCGCAACTCCGCACGATCGGGAATGATGTTCGAGGCACTCCCCGCGTTGATCATCCCGACGGTCACGACCCCCGGCTCCGACGGCTCG
>DATHJR010000250.1:0-4527 GCA_035286525.1 Gemmatimonadaceae bacterium
CGACGTCACGATCTTCTTGCCGTCGAGGGCCTCGGTGAAGCGATCCAGGTCGACGATCTCGTCGCCCGAGCCGAAGAACGCGACCCGCGGTTGGCGGTACACGTCCACGGAGGAAGCGCCGACGGACGCAAGCACGCCGATCTGCGCGGCGCCGATCGGCTGGCCGCACTCGAGCACGAGCGTGCCAGCGGTGATGTCCTCGCCGCGGTAGCGCACGTTGCGGCCCGCGTCGCGATCGTTGCGAATGGAGACGAGCTCGGTGCCTCCGTCGGTGTCCTCGAGGCGAATGACGGTATCTACTCCCTCGGGGAGCGGAGCTCCCGTCATGATGCGCGTGCAGCTCCCAGATTCGACCGCTCGCGACGGGAATGCGCCGGCTGCCACCGTCTCGAGCACGCTGAGCGTGACCGGCTTTTCCGCGCTTGCCCCTTCGACATCGGAGGCCCGGAGCGCATAGCCGTCCATTGCTGAGTTGTCCCACGCCGGAAGCGTCAGCGGCGAGACCACCGGTGTCGCGAGCACTCGGCCTAGCGCGTCGAGCAACGCCACGCGCTCGACGCTGAGCGGCTCGATCCCCGCAACGATGCGCGCGACGGCGTCGGTGACCGAGAACACTACTGCACGTCGCGAAGGTTCAGCGACGCGAGCATCACGGCGATGCGACTCTGCACGCTGTCGACCGACGCCTGCTTCACGGTCCAGTTGTTGGCGAGGAGGCTGAACAGCAGCATGTGGTGGTCGGCCGTCGTTACGTAACCCGACAACGAGCGGGCGTTCGCGACCGAGCCCGTTTTCGCGTGCACGTTCCCGGCGGCCGCGGTGCCGCGCATCCGATGCTCGAGTGAGCCGTCGACGCCCGCGATGGGCAGGGCATCGTAGAACACTTGGAAGGCGCTGTCCGCGCGAATTTTGTCGAGCACGCGCACGATCGTTTCGGGGCTCAGATAGTCGTAGCGCGAAAGGCCGCTTCCGTCGCGAATGACATATCCATCGGGCGCCGCGCCCCAGGCAGCGAGCTGGCGCTCGATCACGACGCGACCGCTGTCGGCCGATCCGACCCCAGTAAATACGCGGCCGAGGGTCTTGTACAGAATCTCGGCGATCTGGTTCTGCGATGGCTTTTCGAGCGCGGGGAGGATCTCGCGGAGGCGCGGCGACTCGATGGTGAAGAGGTGGCTTCCGTTGCGAAAGTACGTCCTCGAACTGTCACCGCGTCCCAACTTCTGCTCGTTCACCGAAATACCGCGGGAAACCAGGGCCTCGCGCAATGCGAAGAGATATGCGTCTCGTTGATTCGGATAGACATACACGATGGTATCAGCGGCGGTCCTCAAGCTTCCGACGGCGATGAACGTTGTGCGCGTCGGGTTGAAATCGAGCCTCAATGGACCCGTGTCTGCGTAGATGACCGGCCGAAATGGACGTCGCTCGATAATCGGGTAGCTGTGAGCCGGATAAGTCTCGATCGTGTCCGGGCGCTGTCCGGGCGTCCCGCGCGCGATGGCGGTTCCGAATCCCTCATTGAAATACAGCCCGTCCACCCCTGCTCCATAGTCTTCACCGAGGTCGTCCCACGACCAGCCAAAACCGATCGATGTGTCGGGAAACGCCTCTTGGCCCATTACCACACTGCCCGTGATCGCGTTGATCCCACGGGCCTTCAGCGAATCCGCAACGGCGTAGAGCGCCGACATCGCTGACCCTCGCATGTGATCGCTGATCGTCGGATCGCCGTTCCCCGCGACGATGAGATCCCCGTGCAGCGTATGATGTTCGACAGTTCCGTCGGCCCCAAAATCCGTCGAGTACCAGAACCCCGGCCTCAACTTCGCCAGCGATGTTGCCCCCGTCACGATCTTCATGTTCGACGCCGGCATGAACAGCTTTCCCGCATTCAGCGAGTAGAGCGTGTCGCCGCGCTCGGGATCGACGATCAGCACACCGAAGTGCGAGTTTCGAAACTCGGCTTGCGTCACCATCGAATCGATCGCGTGCCGAAGCATCGCGCGCGAGACAGGCGCGCTCGGCGCGGCGATTGCGGTTCTTGGCGGAGCAGTCGCGGTCGTCGGAGCCGACATCGTCGACGGGGCAGTGTTCGCCGCAGGGCTTGCCGTCGTCGACGTGCCGCCGGTCTTCGTTCCCCCACTTGCGCACGCGAGCGCAATCATCGCGAGCACCACCACCCGAGCCATCTTCATGCCCGCATCACCTTTTCCTCGACGAGATCCGCCAATGTCGTGAGCCAGTCCGGATCCGAGAACAACACCATCGGTACGTGCGACGTCATGCTCGCATCATCGGTTGCGATCGCGATGTAGTGCGCGCTCTGTGCCGATCCCGCCTCGTACAGGGGAGCCTTTCCCGTCTCACGCCGAAAAATCTCGACCTTCGGCAGTGCCGCCGCCTTGAAGCCCTCGGCGATCACGATGTCCGCATCTCCCAGATACTTCTCGGCGATCTCCTCGGGAGTCCGCTCCTCCGTCCAGCGCTCGACGAGCGCGAACTTGTCCGGCGAGACCATCGCCACCCGCTCCGCCTGCCCCTCGTGATAGTGCCGGTACGTGTCCGTCGTGCTCGGGTCGATGTTGAACGTGTGCGACCCGTGCTTCATCGTCATCACTCGATGGCCGCGACGATGCATCTCCGCGGCGAGCTTCACCGTGAGCGTCGTCTTTCCCTGCTTCTTAGTTCCGATGATCGTCACGATCGGCGGTCGAGGCATATTGCTCCGCGAGCGCGAGCTCGCTTGGTGAGTTGACGTTCATGAAGAGGCGGTCGGGGTCTCCGTATCGCCTCACTTCCTCGGCCACCAGCCGGGCGACGCGCACCTGATCGAAGAATCCGATCACACGCCGGTCGTCCGCGTCGAGTGAGCGCTCGATCGGCGCAATGCACGCAGGCGAGTAGTACGCGCACAACGGTTCGAGCCCGCGCCGCGACGATCCGCTCTCCGGCGCCACGACGTCCGCATCTTCGCCCAGCACGCGCAGCTCCGCGAGCAGCCCCTCCGGAACGAACGGCATGTCCCACGCGACCACGATCACCGCTGTTCCCGCGTGCACGAGCGCCGCATGGATGCCGCCGAGGCTCCCGATGCCCGGCCTCACATCGCGTGCGACACGAATACCCGGGAGCCACGCGGCAGCCGACGGATCGTTCGCGATGAGGAGAAGCGAATCCGTCACCGCGCCAAGCACTTTCGCCACGCGATCGATGACTCGCTCGCCGTGCACACGCTCGAGCCCCTTTGGCCGCCCGCCGTAGCGCGACGCCTGGCCGCCCGCCAGGATCACGCCGGTGCACGGCGCGGTCACGTCTGATGCAGCTGCGGTGTTCCGCTGACCGCGCGCCCGACGATCCCCATGCCGGTCGCCTTCGCGATGTCCACCGCCATCGTGCTCGGCACCGACGGTGTGGCCACGAGGCCGATACGCGCCCGCGCGACCTTGAATGCGAGCTCGCCGGAGATCCGCCCCGTCACGAGCAGCATCAGGTCGGCAGGGCTGTGTCCATCGAGTATCGCCGCACCGATCACCTTGTCCACTGCGTTGTGCCTGCCGATATCCTCGGCGTGATAGAGCAGCGTTTGGCCGTCGGTGATCGCGGCGGCGTGGATGCCGCCCGTTTCCTTGTAGTGCGTGCCGCGCGCGAAGAGCTCCTTGAACAGCGCTCGCATTTTCGCCAGATCGACCGGCGGCAGCGCAGACTTGCGGCGAGGCAGTGAGCTCAGCGAGCCGAGGATGGTGGTGACGGCGCCGCATCCCGATGCGAGCACTCGGCGGCGATCGCTCGCCTCCACGGTCTGAAAGCGCTCGGCGGGGACATCCACCCAGAAGCCGAGCTCCTGGGCACACGGGCGCATCTTCAGAATGTCGGACGCGGTGTCGATGTAGCCCTCGCCGTGCAACCATCCCACCACCAGCTCATCGAGCTGCTCGGGCGTGCACATCCATGTCACCGCGGGCGCGCCATTTACCTCGAGCCACACGGGCGCCTCTTCCACCGCGTCGAGCGAGACGGCTGGATTCGTCATTCGCGAAATATACCGCGGTTGCGGCGTTGCGAGCGAGACGAAACGAGGCCTCTAGTCGGGGCCGGTGTATTCGGAGGAGATCGTTTCGTCCTCGCGCACGATCACGCTTGCCACCTTCGCCGAACCGGTGAGTGACGTGGAGACTCGACCAAAGATGAAGCGCGCGAGATTCTCCCCGGTGGGAATGAGCTTGCCGTCGGCGAACTCGGGGAGCTGCCTCGTGATGTCGGCGCCATGGAAGCGCGAGCGCACTTCGCGATTCAGGATTCCGTCGAGCAGTCCGAGATCGACGACCATCCCGGTGTCCTCGTCGAGCGGGCCGCTGACGGTGACATCGCAGGCGTAGTCGTGCGAGTGCGCGGTTGTGGCGGCGCCAAAGCGCTGCCTGTTCTGCGCATCGCTCCAGTCGGCGCGCCAATAGCGATGCGTGGCAGTGAACGAAACCCGTCGCGTGAGTGAGAACACGACTCAGCGCCCCGCGCTCGCGGCCATCA
>DATHJR010000251.1:0-2174 GCA_035286525.1 Gemmatimonadaceae bacterium
ACCCGGCGAAGGTGGCCGCGCGTGCGGAGCATCCTTGGCGTGCCGAAGGGGTCGCGTACGCGAACGCGATTCCGGGCGGCGAGCGCAGGGACTACCGCACGCTGGCGACGACGAGCGAGCTGGAAGCGCTGGTGATCCGCGCCTTTCACTATCTCGACACGCATCCGGATCGGCTCGAACGAGTGACGGAAACTGGCGGCGAGGGTGTGACGCAGCTCCCGTACGTCCGCGTGCGGTGAGCGATGGATTCACGCTCCGTCGCGCACGCGCTCGCGCAGATCGCCGATTTTCTCGAGCTGAAGGGCGAGAATCGGTTCAAGAGCGCCGCGTATCGCAACGCCGCGGGCGCGATCGGCGGTGTGCCTTCCGACGATCTCGCACCCTCCCTCGCGTCGGGTGAGCTCGCGGAGCTGAAGGGGATCGGGCCCGCGACCTTGTCGACGATTCGCGAGCTCGTGGAGAACGGTGAATCGCGATACCTCGAGCAGCTGCGAAGCGAGATTCCCGAGGGCTTGCTCGAGATGCTGCGCGTGCCGGGGCTGGGCACCGCGAAAATTCAGAAGATTCACGAGGGGCTCGGGATCTCGAGCGTCGAGGGACTCGAGCAAGCGGCGAACGATGGTCGCCTCGCGAAGCTGCCGCGATTCGGCGCCGGCACCGCGGCGAAGATCCTCAAGGGAATCGCGTATCTGCGCGCGACCAGCGACTACATGCTCTATCCGCGCGCGCGCGCCGAGGCGGAGCACATGCTGGCGATGGTGCGGGCGCACGCGGGAGTGGAGTCCGCGATGCTCGCGGGGTCGCTGCGACGACGCAACGAGGTCGTGCGCGACATTGACGTCGTGGCGTCGTGCCGCGCCGCGCCGGAACGAGTCGCGGCGGAGTTCGCGCGCGCGCCTGGTGTGCGCGAGGCGGAACTGAAGGGAGACGGCGCGGTGGTCCTCCACTTCGTGGATGGGAGTGTGCTCGACCTGCACTGCGTGACGCCGGACCGTCTGGGCATCGCGCTATGGCGAGCGACGGGGAGCGCGGTGCACGAGCGCGAGATGCTCGAGCACGCGGCGTCGCGCAGCCTCACCATCGTGCGGGACGAACTTCGCGACTCCACCGGTGCGCGCATTTCGGTGAGCGATGAGCACGCGCTCTATGGGGCGCTCGGGCTCGCGTTCGTCGAGCCCGAGATGCGCGAGGGGCGGGGCGAGATCGCGGCGGCGGCGGCGAACGCGCTGCCGGCGCTGATCGAATCGCGCGACATCCGCGGGGTGCTGCACTGCCACACCGATTACTCCGACGGCAAAGGCACCATCGCCGAAATGGCCGCCGCCGCGCGCGCCCTGGGCTGGACGTACATCGGAATCTCCGATCACTCGCAGTCGGCGTTCTACGCGGGAGGGCTCAAGCCCGACGCGGTGGCTGCGCAGCACGCCGAGATAGATCGCTTGAATTCAAGCGATATCGGCAGCCTCGTGTTGAAGGGTGTCGAGGCGGATATTTTGGCAGATGGACAAATCGATTACGACGCCGAGCTGCTCGATCGCTTCGACTACGTGATTGCGAGCGTGCACTCGCGCTTCTCGATGAACCGGGAAACGATGACGACGCGCGTGCTGCGCGCGCTCGACGATCCGCACGTCACGATTCTCGGGCATCCGACGGGTCGGCTGCTGCTGAGCCGCGAGGGCTACGCGATCGACATGGAGGCGGTGATCGAGAAAGCCGCGGAGAGAGGCGTGGCGCTCGAGATCAACGCCGATCCGCACCGCCTCGATCTCGACTGGCGGCACTGCCAATTGGCCAAGTCGCTCGGGTGCGCGTTCGAGATCGGACCGGATGCGCACTCGACGCGCGGGCTCGCGAACATGGAGTTTGGAGTGGGGATTGCGCGCAAGGGGTGGCTCGAAGCCTCCGACGTCATCAACACGTTGAGCGCGACACAGATCACGGAACGTCTACGCAAGCGGAGACAGTCATGAAAGCGAAGCGATCGGCGAAGCA
Source organism: Gemmatimonadaceae bacterium (assembly GCA_035286525.1). Classification (GTDB taxonomy): domain Bacteria; phylum Gemmatimonadota; class Gemmatimonadetes; order Gemmatimonadales; family Gemmatimonadaceae; genus FEN-1250. The sequence continues at coordinate 1,996 of DATHJR010000251.1, forward strand.
GGCGACAAAAGGCGCGAGCGCGAAGCGCGCGTCGGCGAAGCGGCCAGCAGCGAAAGCAGCGAAGCCCGTGAAGGCAGCGAAGACCGTGAAGGCAGCGAAGTCCGCGAAGTCCGCGAAGGCAGCGAAGCCCGAGAAGCGCGCGAGGTCCGCGAAGCGCGCGTCGGACTCGGGCAAGGCGG
>DATHJR010000252.1:0-4741 GCA_035286525.1 Gemmatimonadaceae bacterium
CGCTATCACTCGCTCATCGTCGAGCGAAAGTCGCTCCCCCCGGTGCTCGAGATTCTCGCGACCACCGGCGACGCCCCGGATGAGATCCAGGCGGTTCGTCACACGTCCCATCCTGTGTGGGGCGTGCAGTTCCACCCCGAATCCGTGCTCACGCAGCATGGGAAGCGTCTGCTGCAGAACTTTCTGACGATGGCGGCAGCCGCGTGAGGGCTTTCGCGGTCGCGCTGTTCGCCGTCGGCGCGCTCGCGAGCGCCGCGGCCGCGCAGGACTCGCTCACCATTCGCGCGCCCGGTCCGACGGTACCCGAGCAGATCGTCGAGCAGACGCTCTCGCATCGCCACATCGTGCGGCACGAACAGTACAACACGCGTCTCTTCCGCGACTCGGTGTTCGACACCACCGTCGTCGTCCTCAACTCCGACGCGACGGTGGCGAGCACGGTCCACGGCGACGTCGTCGTGATCAACGGCGACCTCTTTCTTCAGCCCGGCGCAAAGATCGATGGACGCGCCGTCGCGATCGGCGGCGGTGTCTACGATTCGCAGCAGGCGAAGGTTGGCGGCGAGAAGCTCTCCTACCGCGACGTTCACTTCGACACCGCCCGCACGCCCCGCGGCATCGAGCTCGTCTATCGTGTGCCCCCGCCCCCCCAGGACACAATTCCGAAGTTCGCACTGCCGGGATTGTTCGGGCTTCGGATGCCGCTGTACGACCGCGTGGATGGACTTGCCGTGCCGTGGGGACCACGTATCTCGCTCGGCGAAACCCGCATCGTCATCGATCCAACCATCACCTATCGCTCGAACCTCGGCGCATACGACGTTGCGGCATCGCTGCGTTCCGAGATCGGCGGCGGGTGGTCCGCCACCGGGTTTGCGGGCAAGGCGACGCTCTCGAACGATCGGTGGATCCAACCCGATCTCGCCAACTCCCTCTCGACCCTCTTCGTTGGCAGCGACTATCGCAACTATTGGCGCTCCGCTCGCTACGAAGGAAGGGTTGCGCGCACCTGGCTCTTCGCCGAAGGAAATTTTCAGGTATCGGGCGGCGCGCGCACGGAGAACGACTGGTCCGTTCGCGGTGGCGGGCCGTGGAGCTTCTTCAACCGCAACGACTCGCTGCATATGACGCGTTTGAATCCAGGAGTGGAGCGGGGCAGTCTGTCGAGCGCGCTGTTCGGCGCGCGCGGAGGGTGGCAGCGCGAGAATGTCTCGTTCGAGGCCGGTGCGGAAGCCGAGGTTGTACTCGATGCGCCCAGCGACGAGCGCTTCACGCAGACGACTATATTCGCGCGAGTGGCCTTCCCGACGTTCGTCACGAAGCTCGGCACGCAGTCATTCGTCTTCCACACGCACATGGTGCTCACGGTCGGCGACACCGCTCCGCCGCAGCGCTTCGCATACCTGGGAGGAAGCGGGACGCTGCCAACGTTCGAGATTCTGAGTCGCGGCGGCGATCAGCTGGTGTTCCTGGAGGGGCTCTACAATTTCCCCATCCAGACGGTGCGTGTGCCATTTCTCGGCACGCCGGTCATCACCGTGCGCGAAATGCTCGCCAGCGCGGGCGTCGGCAGCCTCGGGAGGTTCGACAGCAACATCGGCGCGCGCCTCACAGTCGGATTTTTCAGTGGCGAGATATTCGTGAACCCGGCGAACGGCGGCCACACCTACTCGGTTGGCCTTTCGCTCCTGCGCTGAGACCGACGTGCCGCGCTTGGCCATTTGATTTCGAGGCGGCGAGTCGTAAATTGCAACTCGTGCAATTTGCGGCCGGGCACTCAACTCTCTCATGGCCGTGAGCACGCTGGCGGTCATCCCGGCGCGCCTCTCCGCCACGCGGCTTCCGCGCAAGCCGCTTCGACTCCTCGCCGGCGTCCCCATCGTAATCCGCGTCTGGCAGCGCGTCATCGCCCTCGGCGTGGCGGATCGATGCCTGATAGCGACTGATAGCGCCGACGTTCAGCGCGCGGCGCACGATGCCGGCGCCGAGTGCATGCTCACCCGCGATGACCACCTGTCGGGAACCGACCGGGTCGCCGAGGTGGTGTCGCACGCTGAATACGGACGCTTCGATGTCATCCTCAACGTCCAGGGCGACGAGCCGTTCATCAGCGGCGAGGCGCTCGAGGGCGCCGTGGACTGCGTCGCCGGCGGCCGTTTCGAGCTCGGAACCGCCGCGGCACACGCACCCATCGAGGCCCTGTACGCGCCTCACGTGGTGAAGGTCGTGTGTGCCGACGACGGGCGCGCGTTGTACTTTTCCAGGGCTGGCATTCCGGCCCTCCGAGAGCCGGAAGATGGCTCCGTGCTGGAGGGCACTGTCCGCCAGCACATCGGCGTATATGCGTACACGCCGAGCGCGCTCATGCGGTGGGTGTCGCTGCCCGAGCATCCGCTGGAGCGCATCGAGCGGCTCGAGCAGCTGCGGCCGCTGGCGGCCGGAATGGCCATGGGCGTGGCGACGATCGCCGTAGCGCCGCCGGGAGGCCTCGATACGGAAGACGATCTGGCACGAGCGAACGAGAGCTGGACTCACCTCAGCGCGGAGAGGAAATGACGCCATCCAACAGCCCGACCCAGACGACCCCGAAGTACATCTTCGTGACCGGCGGGGTCGTCTCATCTCTCGGCAAGGGCATCGCCGCCGCGTCGCTCGGACGGCTGCTCGTCGAGCGCGGGCTGCGCGTCACCATGCTCAAGTTCGATCCGTACATCAACGTCGATCCCGGCACCATGTCGCCGTTCCAGCACGGCGAGGTGTTCGTGACCGACGACGGCGCGGAAACCGATCTCGATCTCGGCCACTATGAACGCTTCATCGACCGTCCGCTGTCGCAGTCGAACAACATCACCACCGGCCGCATCTACCAGAACGTCATCACAAAGGAGCGCCGCGGGGAATACCTCGGCTCCACGGTGCAGGTCATTCCGCACATCACCGACGAGATCAAGTCCTCGATGCGCCGCGTGGCGCCGGAGAACGACGTGGTCATCGTCGAGATCGGCGGCACCGTGGGCGACATCGAGTCGCTGCCGTTCCTCGAGGCGATCCGCCAGTTCCGCCACGAGATCGGCCGAGAGAACGCGGTGTTCATCCACCTCACGCTCGTACCGTACATCAGCGCCGCGGGCGAGGTGAAGACCAAGCCCACGCAGCACTCGGTGCGCGAGCTCATGGAGATCGGAATCCAGCCGGACATGCTCATCTGCCGCACCGAGCGTCCGCTCTCCGAAGACGTGAAGCGCAAGATCGCGCTCTTCTGCAACGTGGACTTCGGCTCCGTCATCGAGAGTCGCGACGTTCCGTCCATCTACGAGATCCCGCTGTCGTTCCACGAACAGGGGCTCGACGATCGCGTCGTCGAACGGCTCGGCCTCGGCGGACGGAAGGCCGACCTCACGGCGTGGCGCGAGATGGTGTCGCGCATCTACGCGCCGCACGGGCGCGTGCGCATCGCGGTCGTCGGGAAGTACACGGAGCTGGTCGACAGCTACAAGAGCGTGCAGGAATCGCTCATCCATGGCGGGATCAGCAACGACACCGGCGTGGACATCACGTGGATCGCGAGCGACCTGTTCACGACACCGGAGCGAACGGCGGAGCTGCTCGAGGGGATGGACGGGCTGCTCATCCCCGGCGGCTTCGGCGTTCGGGGAATCGACGGCATGGTCACCGCGGTGAAGTACGCGCGCGAGAAGGGGATGCCGTTCTTCGGCATCTGTCTCGGGATGCAGGTCGCGTCGATCGAGTTCGCGCGCAACAAGTGCGGGCTCGAGGACAGCCACTCGAGCGAGTTCGCCCCGGAGTGCGGGAACCCCGTCATCTCGCTCATGGAGTCGCAGCAGCACGTCACGGACATGGGCGGCACGATGCGCCTCGGCTCGTATCCGGCGCGGCTCAAGGCCGGTTCGCTCGCCGCGCACTTGTACGGCACGGCCGATGCGAGCGAGCGTCATCGGCATCGCTACGAGTTCTCGAACGCCTATCGCGAGATCTTCGAGCGCAACGGCGTGCGCTTCAGCGGCCTCTCGCCCGATGGTTCGCTCGTCGAGCTGATCGAGATCCCGGATCATCCGTGGTTCGTGGGATGCCAGTTCCATCCGGAGTTGCGGTCGCGTCCCACGAGGCCGCATCCGCTGTTCGCCGGCTTCATCGGCGCGGCCGTTCGTGCGAACCAGGGACGTGCGGATGAACGCGAGCGATCACAGCGTGCGCACGCCGCGGGTTGATGCTGCCCGCTCGCTTTCCGGGCGATGCGTTCTTCGTCATTGCCGGACCGTGCGTCATCGAAGACGATGATCTGAACTTTCGCGTGGCGGATCATCTCGCACGGCTGGCCGAGCGGGTACCGGGAGGAATCATCTTCAAGGCGAGCTTCGACAAGGCCAATCGCTCCAACCGCGGCGCAGCGCGCGGCCCGGGCATCGATGCGGGGCTCGCGGCGCTCGCGCGCGTGCGCGAGCGATCCGGGCTCCCGGTGCTCACCGACGTGCATCTCCCGGAACAGTGCGCGGCGGCCGCGCAGGTCGCCGACGTGCTGCAGATCCCAGCCTTCCTCTGCCGTCAATCGGATCTGCTCGCGGCCGCCGGCGCAACGGGAAAGCCCGTGAACGTGAAGAAGGGACAGTGGATGCATCCGGAAGGCATGCGCGGCGCGGTGGACAAGGTGCGCGCCGGCAGCACGACGGAGATCGCGGTGACGGAGCGGGGGACCTTTTTCGGCTACGGCGATCTTGTCGTC
>DATHJR010000253.1:0-4613 GCA_035286525.1 Gemmatimonadaceae bacterium
GGGTGGGCAGATCGTGCTTACCGGACAGGAGACTCGCTAGAGCGATCGACGACCATGCGTCCCGCGGACGTATGGTCGCACCCCGCTTTTCTCGTACCATGAAGATCGCCGTACTGAGCACGCGAAGTGGCTGGCACACAGACGAGCTGCAGCGCGCGATCCACGAGCGCGGCCACCAGCCATTTCTGCTCCCCTACGAATCGCTGGTCGCGCGACTCGGCGCGCACACTGATGACGCGCCAAGACTCGGCGCAGATGCCATCGATCTCTTCGCGTGCGACGCCGTGCTCCCGCGCATCATTCCCAACGGCTCGCTCGAACAGATCATCTACCGCATCGACGCGCTCCACTGGCTCGAGGACGCCGGCGTCGCGGTCGTGAATCCCCCGCGTGCGATCGAGCGTACGGTGGACAAGTTCTACACGTCCGCGTTGCTCGAGCGCGCCGGACTCGCAACGCCACAGACCATCGTGTGTGAGCGCGCCGAGGATGCAGCAGCAGCCTTCCGCGTCATGGGCGACGTCATCGTCAAGCCGCTGTTCGGCTCGATGGGGCTCGGCATGGTCCGCGTGAGTGATGACGAGACCGCCTGGCGCGTATTCCGCGCGCTGGAAGCCATTCGAGGAGTTTACTATCTTCAGCGCGCCATTCCGCACGAGGGTCGAGACATCCGCGCGTTCGTCGTGGGCGACCGAGTCGTCGCTGCGATCGAGCGACGCTCCCCCGGCTGGCGAACGAACATCTCTCGCGGCGGAGAGGCAAGCCCTCTCTCACTCTCCACGGAGTTGAGCGAGATGGCCCTTCGTGCCGCGCGAGCGGTCGGCGCGATCTATGCCGGCGTCGATCTGCTCCCGGCTCAGAACGGAACTGTGTACGTACTCGAGGTCAACGGAATTCCCGGATGGCGCGGACTTCAGGAGGCGACGTCCTTCGACGTCGCCGGTGCACTGATCGACCATATTTGCCTCACGCACCGTGGGCGCGACCCGGCGCGCGGATCGGGATGATTGCGAGCCGGGAAATCGCGGCGGCAGCGCAGCTTGCCTGTCTGCTCGAAGCCAGCGCCCCAAAACCGGGAAACGTTTCGCCCGGGATTGCCTTCCACGACATGCGGTACGAGGACTTCCTCGCCAGCGCCGCCGCAATCGCTCCCGCCTTTCTCGATGCCGGCACGCAGCCCATCGGCGAAACCATCCGCCGTGCGGTGGTGGACACACGGCGCTGGACCAGCGCCAACACCAATCTGGGTATCGTACTCCTGCTCGCTCCACTCGCTCGCGCGGCACACGCGTCATCGCCCAGGGCCCTGCGCGATCGCGCGCGAGCGGTCATCGAGGCGACGACTGTTTCCGATGCCGTGGCCGTCTACAGCGCCATTCGCCTCGCGCGTCCCGGCGGACTCGGCGAGGCCGCCGCGGAAGATATCGCCGCGTCACCCACCGTCACGCTCGCCGACGCGATGTCCCTCGCCTCCGATCGCGATGACATCGCGCGCGAGTACGTCACCGGCTTCGAGCGCACATTCACCGTGGGCGCACCAGCCCTCGCGAAAGCACGTGGTGCGGGACTCGACTGGACGGATGCGATCGTGGAGTGCTATTTAGCTCTCCTCGCAAACTCCCCGGATACACTCATAATGCGTAAGCTGGGCCCGCATGCTGCCGATCTGGTGAGAAACCGCGCGATCGAAGTGCGCGCAGCGGGTGGCATGCGTACGAATTCGGGCCGACGCGCTATCGCGCAGTTCGACCAGGAGCTCAGAGATGCTCGTAATTCGAGAAACCCAGGTACAACAGCGGACATAACAGCCGCTGCAATTTTCGTCGTGCTCTTAAACGGTGGATGGAACGGAGGTCGGGAACGGTGAGCGAGGATAATGCGTTTCGAGTATCAGTCACGAAGGATTATCTGGTGTTCGCGGCCGCCCATTTCATTACATTCGCCGGACACAGGTGCGAATCGCTGCATGGCCACAACTACAGAGTCGGCGTGACGCTCGAGGGCGACATCGATGAGGAAAGCTGGTACGTCGTCGATTTTTCGTTCGTGAAACAAATGATGAAGCGCATCTGCGATGAGATCGATCACAAGGTGCTGTTGCCGCTTCAGAATCCGAAATTGCAGGTGACAACCGAAGAAGATCGCGTGCTGGTCGCGTACGATGGCAAGCCACGATATGTGTTTCCGCGTTTCGACTGTGCGCTGCTCCCGATTCCGAACACGACTGTCGAAATGCTCGCGCGGTACCTCGCTGGAAAAGCACGCGCTGCACTGAGTGCGAAGCAGTTTGCAAAGCTCGCTGTCATCGAGATCGAGGTCGAGGAAAACTTCGGCCAGTCCGCGTTCTATCGCGAACGACTCACCTAGAACCTTCAATACGACCTCTCGAGGGATCACATGTTCGTTTCTCTTCTGCTCGCAACGACCCTCCTGACTCCGTCGATCTCGTCACGGAAGCCAGCTGTCGAGCCGCAGATTTCGATAGTCGTGGACTCGGCGCGTGGCGAAGTGGTCGTCACCGCTGGCCCGTACGATCTGCCCAATATGCCGCCCGACATGGCGGAGATGCACATGGGAACACCGCAGGTACTCCGCTTCGACTGGCCCGTCGATGGCGGACTGCGTGGCTTCAACCTTTCGATGCAGACCGAGAACGGGAAGCCGCTCCCGAAGTCCGTCATCCACCATCTCATCGCCGTCAACTTCGATCGCCGCCAGATCGTCTACCAAATGGTCGAGCGCCTGTTCGGCTGGGGAAAGGAAACCGATCCCGTGCTTCTTCCCGCCGGCGTCGGCGTTCCTCTCGCGAAGGGACAGCACCTCGGCGTGTACGCGATGTGGCACAACGATTCGGGACACGACATCCACAACGCCTACCTCAAGATGACGCTCGCGTGGATTCCGAAGTCCCGCCTTCAGAACCCCGTGCTCCCGCTGTACGTCGACGTCAACAATCACATCGGCGGCGTCACGACCTTCGATGTTCCGCCAGGCAAGTCGACGCAAGCCTATGAGTTCGAATTCCCGCTCAGCGGCCGTCTCATCGGCATCGGCGGGCATCTGCACGACTTCGGCGCCGCCGTGCGCTTCGAGGATGCGGTCACCGGCAAGGTGCTCGTGCGTCTCAAGTCCGATCGCGATCAGAACGGCGAGATCTCGAAAGTTGGCCGCTTCATCTGGGGCTTCCACGAAGAGGCGCTTCCGATCGAGGCGAATCACCTGTATCGCGTCGTCGCCGAATACGACAATCCAACCGGCAAGAATCTTCCCGCGGGCGGAATGGGACACATCAACGGCGTGTTCAGCCCAAACGACATGTCGGAGTGGCCCGTGCTCGATCTGGCGAACACCGAGATCAAGCGCGATATCGAAACGCTCCCGACGTACACCGAGATGAGTGCATCCCGCGCATCGAAGCCGCGCGATGGGCGTTCCTCTCGCGAACAGATGGACATGAAATCGATGAGCAACGATCGGAGCGACAGCGCGTCGATGTCCTCGATGCCCGGCATGTCCCGCATGCAACAGCGCGCGGATACGACGCACCACTAGGCAGTCACGCCCAATCGCGCCCGATTACTCCGCGATGCACGGCCGTCGCCACCAGGGCACCATTCGCCCCGGCGGCGGCGAGCCGCTCGAGGTCTTCGGCGTGGCGCACGCCGCCGCCCGCGATGAGATCCACTCCCGGCAGCGCCGCACGCATCTCCCGCATCATCGCGTCGTCGACACCGCTTGAATTACCCACGCGCGACAGGTCGAGTACGATCACTGTTGTGACACCGGCGTCCACCGCCCGGCGGGCCAGCTCGCGCGGCGTCATCTCGCGAAGCGCGTCCGCGGATGCAATCGGCACATCGTCCCTCAGATCGAGGCTGAACACCACTCGGTTGGCTCCGAGTCGTCGCACGATTCGTTGAAGCACTTCGAAGCTGGACATCGTCTCCAGCCCCACGATCACGCGATCCGCTCCGGCGTCGATCAACGAGCACGCATCGTCCTCCGTCCGCACTCCCGCATCGATCCAGCTTCGAGTGATGCGAGAGAGCCGCTGGTGCATCGGGTACTGCACGGGCCCGCCACCTATCGCATCGAGATCCGCGACGTACATCTCGCTCGTCCGCAGCACCGCGGCATACGCCTGCGCCAGCGCCAGCGCGTCGCCGAGCGTCGGCGTGATCGTCGATGCCACCGCCTCGTAGCGCGCGCGATTGCCCCCCACTCCATGCACCGCCTCTCCCGCACGGAGATCGATGACGGGTATTATGCGCATCGCCCGCACCGCGGAAGGTACTTGCGCACATGACCGTAATCGGCTGGGACATTGGCGGCGTGAACACCAAGGCCGCGCGCGTCGCGGACGAGACGGCAATCGCCGCGCGCAACGAACCGTTCGAGCTTCAGCGCGCGCCAGCGACACTCACCTCGCGCCTCCAGGCCATCGCTGCTACACTCGGCGCCGACGGTTCCGAATCGCACGCCATCACCATGACGGCCGAGTTGTCGCAGCTCTTTCGCACCAAGCGCGACGGCGTCTCGTTCGTCCTCGACGCCGTGGAGCGAGCCTTCCCCAACTCCGCCATGTTCGCGTACACCGTCGACGGCCGCTTCGT
>DATHJR010000254.1:0-3612 GCA_035286525.1 Gemmatimonadaceae bacterium
CATCGGCCGCACGAGCCTCATCGTGCTCGGCGTGGTGATCGTCATCGGGCTCGTCGTGTGGCACCGGCGACGCTCGACGAAGGTCGTCTAGCGCGGCGACGAGGCTTCGGAGTTTGAGCGCAAGATACGGGAGGCCGGTGAGATCGGTGCACGGTAGACTCGTTGGTGCGAGGCTGCGCGCGACTCATCGGCGCGGCTCGAGCGACTCACTCAAGCCATCGACTCTCATGCACAACGACAGCGGCACCCACGTCACGATCGACCCTGCAATCCTCTACTTCGGCACCCCGGTGGTGCTCGTGAGCTCGACCAATCCCGATGGCACTTCGAATCTCGCCCCCATGTCGAGCGCCTGGTGGCTGGGCCGCAGCTGCATGCTCGGCTTCGGCGCACGATCGCACACCCCCGCGAACATTCAGCGTACCGGCGAGTGTGTGCTCAACCTTCCGTCGGTGCGCGAGGTGGCCGCGGTGAACCGGCTCGCGCGCACGACCGGGAGCGATCCGGTGCCGCCGCACAAAATCGCGATGGGCTATCGGCACGAGGCGGACAAGTTCGCAGTGGCCGGGCTCACTCCGGTCGCATCGGAGTGCGTGGCCCCGCCCCGCGCGCTGGAATGCCCCGTTCATCTCGAGGCCGTGCTCGAGGCGGTGCACCCGCTCGCGGTGCGCGATCCCGATCGTCGCGGCGGGCTCGTGGCGTTCGAGGTGCGAATCGTCCGCGTGCACGTGAGCGAATCGATTCGCATGGCGGGACACGACGATCGCATCGATCCGACCTTGTGGCGCCCGCTGGTCATGAGCTTCCAGCAGTTCTTCGGGCTGGGCGAGATGGTGCACGATTCGACGCTCGCCCGCATCCCGGAAACGATCTACCGGCCGCGGCGATCCGCCGCGCCGTCGCCCGCGCGCGAGCGCGAGACCGTTGGTGCGTCGTCATGAGTCGCTCCGTGGAGGACCAGCGCTGGGCGGCAGTGGTCGCGCGCGATCGCGCCCAGGACGGACGCTTCGTGTACGCGGTCGCGACGACGGGTGTGTACTGTAAACCGAGCTGCGCATCGCGGCGAGCACTGCGCGCAAACGTGGCGTTCTACGCGAATCCCGATGCTGCAGAGGCGGCGGGCTTTCGCGCGTGCCTGCGCTGCGAGCCGCGCGCCACCGAGAGCGCGGCGGAGCGCGTCATCGTGAGGGCCCGGGCGTACGTGGAGACGCATCTCGATGAGTCCCACACGCTCGACGACATCGCGCGCGCCGCAGGAATGAGCGCGTCGCATCTGCAGCGGACGTTCAAGCGCGTCGTCGGCGTGTCGCCGCGGCAGTACGCGGCCGCGCTTCGCGCCGACCGTCTCAAGGCGCACTTGCGCACCGGGGCAACCGTGAGCCGCGCGACGTTCGATGCGGGCTACGGCGCCAGCAGCCGCGCGTACGATGCGGCCACACAGCAGCTCGGAATGACGCCCGGAGCGTACCGGCGCGGCGGCGAAGGGGTGCACATTCGCTACATGACCACCTCGACCGCGCTCGGCCGACTGCTGGTGGCCGCGACGGATCGGGGCGTGTGCGCCGTCACGCTTGGCGACGATGATGCCACGCTCGAAAATGCCTTGAATTCAGAGTATCCCCGCTCGACGCGCACGCGCGTGCGAGGCGGCGACGGCGACGCGGATCTCCGGACGTGGATGGACGCCGTGGCCGCGCATCTCGAGGGGGAGGAGTCCGACCTCGCGGTTCCCATCGACGTGGCCGGCACACCGTTTCAGCAGCGCGTCTGGAGCGAGCTGCGGCGCATTCCCTACGGCGAGACGAGATCGTATTCGCAGGTCGCGAAGTCGATCGAATCCCCATCCGCGGTGCGCGCGGTGGCGGGCGCGTGCGCGCACAACCGCGTCGCGCTCATCGTTCCGTGTCATCGCGTCGTGCGCGCAGGCGGCGCGCTCGGCGGCTATCGCTGGGGGATCGCGCGGAAGGAGCGGCTGCTCGCGCGCGAGCACGGCTTCGCGGCGCGACGCATTGGGGCGAGCGAGGGTGGCGTGGCGCGGGCGCGGCGCTGACCCGCGTGCGGCGGGGTGCGTCAGTCGTGTGAGACGAGGAACCGGTCGAGCGCCGCGCACGCCGTATCCGCGTCGAGCGCGGCGACCGAAGCCCCGGTCCAGTACGCCACTTCCGTTGGCGAATTCCAGCTGCTCCACTGATCGTGTCCGCGCTCGAGCAAGAGCATCGTCGGTGTCTTGAACGCGGACGCCGCGTGCGTGATGCTGGTGTTGGAGGTGATCACGCGCTCACTCGTTCCGACGAGCGCCAACGCATCGCGCAGGCGCGGGGCGGACAGCTCCGCCGCGCCGGCGGCGCTCGCGATGCGCCGCACCGCTTCGCGCTCCGCGTCCACCGCGATGATCCCGATCGTGGCAGCGGGCCGCTGCGCTCTGAGGCGTGAGATCAGGGCGATCCACCGCTCGTCGGACCAGCGGCGAACGGGCGCTCCAGCGGAGAGGTTGACCAGCCAGCGCCTGCCGTCGGTCGAGCCCGTGCGCGCCGCCGTTTCCCACGCGACGTTTGCGCGCTCGCGCTCGCCGGAGCTCAGAAATATCTCGGGACGCCAATTCGTGTTTGCCATGTCCACGCCAAACGGCAGGGCCAGCGCGGCGCTCCCCTCGACCATGTGCGTCGTCGTACGATCGAATCGGGGCACGCAGATGTTGAAGACGAGATGATGGTTGCCACCGCCCACGCCGATGCGGTACCGCGCGCCGGTCACCATCGTTCGCGCGGGGCTGCTGACGAAGGACGCGCCGCGCGTGATCTTGCCGTCGATGACCACGTCGTAGCGCGACCGGCGCAGGAGCGCCGCGACCCGCAGTTGGTCGGCGATCGTTCGGCGCACCACGTGCACGCGCCGCACGTGCGGATTGTTGTCCAGAACCGGCGCGGCCGCCGGCGTCGTCAGCACATCGAGGGCGATCGTCGGGTGCGCGAGCGCGATCGCGCGGAATACTCCGGTCGCGAGTATGAGGTCGCCGACTCCCTGGGTGCGCGTGTAGAGCACCGACCACGGTCGCGCGTCCCAGTCCGGCGCGGTCTCCGTGCTCGCCCCTCCCGAGAGCGCGCCAATCGACTTCATCCAGGCGCGGCGCCACGCGCGCTCCAGTCCACCAAGGTCAGCCACGCGTGCTCGACGACGCAAAGCCGCGCGCCTCCTGTACGCGAGACGCCGCATCGAGTCGCGGCGCGTGTGCTGAGAGGACGTCGCTGCGCGAGACGATGCCGACGAGTCGATGCGGCCTGGCGCGCTCCACCACGGGAAGACGACCCACCGACTCTACCACCATCAGATCGGCCGCGTCGCGAAGGGTGTTGTCGTCAAACACTACGATCGGATCACGGCGGACAGCCTGCACGACAGTCTGCGAGACGTCGCGCGCCGGATCGAGCAGATCGCGTCGGGTCAGCACGCCGAGCACCACCCTGTCCTGGTCGACCACGGGAAAGCCCTGATGCGTGGCACTCGCGCCACCCGTCGCGATCCACTCACGCGCCTCGGCGATCGTGTCGGCCGCGCGGAGCGTCACGACATCGCGCGTGGCGACGTCACGCACGAAAATCTGGCCGAGGAAGT
>DATHJR010000255.1:0-4566 GCA_035286525.1 Gemmatimonadaceae bacterium
TCCCGGCCGCGTGCGCCTCGACGATCCCGCGGGTCACGCCCTCCGAGAACCCGAAATCGTCCGCGTTGATGATGAGTCGCTTCCGATCAGGCGTAGCGGCCACGCCAGTCGTTGCGTCGAATGTGAACGAGGTCGCGCAGCATCCGGATCGCATCCTCCGCGAAGCGCACGGTGGTCGGCTCCTCGTCGTAGCGGAAGAACACCGCCGTCTGGGCGAGCGAGAGACCGTGCTTCCGGGCGATGAAGAGCGCCTCGACATCGAAGCCGAAGCGGGGGATCGTGATGCGAGGAAAGACGATCTCCGCTGCGTGCGCGGTGAATCCCTTGAGCCCGGCCTGCGTGTCCAGCACCTGCGGAATCAACGTCCAGCGCACCATCGCATTGAACACCCTGCTCATCACGTGGCGCGTGTAGAGATACGAGAAGAATGTCGGGCTCATGAGGTAGCGCGACTCCGCGAGCACCCGGCACGCGATCGCGACATCAGCTCCTGCCTCGAGCTCGGCGAGAATCTTCCCGACCTCGCTCGCGGGATACGCAAGATCGGCGTCCGTGAACACGCGATAGTTCCCGACTGCGGCGCGCATACCGCGCGTCACCGCGTTCCCTTTTCCGCGATTTTCCTCGTTCCGGATCAGTCTTACCAGGTGCGGCATGGTGCTCGCGAATTTCTCGAGTATCGCGCGAGTCGCAGCGTTGCTGCAATCGTCGACGAGGATCAGCTCCCACGAGTACGGCTGGGCGAGCAGGAAGGCACGCAGCTCGTCGAGGCTCGACGGAAGACGATCCGCGGCGTTGTAGACCGGCACCACGAGGGAGAGATGAGGTGCCGTGGCTACCGGCAAGGCGCTCGCGCTCATGCCGCCGCCGCGCGCTCGAGGGTCGTCACGGGCGCAGCGTGCAGATAGTTGACAAAGTCAACGAATCGCTGTCGTCGAGGGGTGGCAGGGTTGCCGACTCTCCATTGCGCAAGATGACGAGATGCGGCCGGCATCGCGCCGGCAGCGACGCGACCACGTCGCGCAGCGTATCCACCGCCTCGCTCTCGCCGTCGTCCCCGAGCTCGAACGTTCCCCAATGGATCGGAATCATCGTCGCGCTCCGCGTCGCGATCGCAGCGCGCACGGCATCGTCCGGGCTCAGATGCTTGCGCGCCATGTACCACCGTGGCCGAAACGGAGCGATGGGCAACAGCGCCAGCGTGAAGCGGCTCCAGCGCTCGTGCAGCTCTCCGTACATTCGCCCCCATCCGGTGTCGCCGGCGAAGTAGACCGTGTCGCGCGCGCCCTCGATCACAAATCCCTCCCACAGCCGCTCGTAGCGATCGGAGAACGAGCGTCCAGACCAGTGTCTCGCGGGCACCGCCGTCACACGAACGCCCCGCCCCAGCGACGCGGACTGCCACCAGTCGAGCTGCACGGCACCCTGCACTCCCTTCGACGCGAGATATCCGGGATTTCCCAGCCCCGTGATGATGCGCGGATGATGCCGGCGCTGCAATCGGAGAAGCGTCGGCATGTCCATGTGGTCGTAGTGATCGTGGCTGATGAGGATGACGTCGATTGGCGGGAGCGAGTCGAAGGGAATTCCCGGCGGGCGGTGCCGGCGAACTCCGAGCTGTCCCTCGAGGCCGACGCGCCTCGACCACACCGGATCGGTGAGGATGTTGAGCGAGTCGATCTGCAGGAGCACGGTCGCGTGATTCACCATCGTCACGTGCATCTCCTCGCCGCCGACTCGCCGCGGCGGCGCCGGCGCGGCGATGGCGCCGCTGTCGGGCCACGCGCCGCGATGCCGGTTCAGCTGCCAGCGCGCCAACTCGGAGGGCTGCTGCTCGTCGAACGGCTCCTCGTTGTAGAAATGCGCGCCATCGAAGTGATCGCTGCGCCGGCCCCGGTATTCCGGCAGGATGGCCGCGGTGCACGCCACGACCACCATCGCTACGATCGTGATCGCGGCGCGATCGATCCTCACGTGACGCGGAGAACTATTTTGCCGACGGTTACGTTCGACTCGAGGCACGTGTGCGCCGCACGCACCTCCGAGAGCGGATACTCGCGGTCGACCACGGCGCGCACGATGCCACGGCCGAGCAGGGGCACCACCTGCTCCTCGAACGCCCGCGTCGCGGCGATCTTCTCCTCGAGCGCGCGGCCGCGCAGCATCGTCCCGCGAATCGTGATCCGCGACGCCAGCACGCGGCCGAGCGGGATCTGCGCGTCGCGGCCGGCAATCGTTCCGATCACCATCAGCCGCCCGAGCGGCGCCATCGCCTCGATGCTCGCGGGGAAATAGGCGCCGCCCACGAGATCGAGCACGACGTTCATCCCCCGTCCCCCCGTCCATCGCCGCACGTGCCCGGCGAGCTCGCTCAGGTCGTTCGTCGCCGCCCAGCCATCCTCGAGACCGACCTCCTTCGCGCGCTCGAGCTTTCCCGCACCGCGCGCCGTGCCATACGGGATGGCGGAGAGCGCTCGAACCAGTTGCACGGCGGCCAGCCCGACTCCGCTCGCCACCGCGTGGATGAGCACCGCCTCCGATGCGCGCAGCGACGCCTGCGTCACGAGCGCATCGTGCGCCGTGATGAACGCCTCAGGCACCGCCGCCGCCTCGGCATAGCTCAACCGCTCGGGAACCTCGGCGAGCAGCCGCTCGTGCGTGACGAGATACTCGGCGTACGCGCCACCGCCCACGATGCCGAACACCCGCTGTCCGACCTTCCATCGCGCCACTCCCGGGCCGAGCTCGGCGACCTCGCCCGCGAACTCCATTCCGGGAATGTCCTGTGGCGAATCCGGCGGCGGCGGGTAGCGGCCTTCGCGCTGCATGAGATCGGCGCGGTTGAGCGCCGTCGCGTGCACACGAACGAGCACCTGCGCGTACGACGGCACTGGACGCGCGACATCGCGCACTTCGAGCACATCGACGCCGCCCGGCGCCGTGATGACAACGGCTTTCATCTCTCTTTGGTCATTCCCCATCTGTGTAGCGAAATGTCGAGATTTCGTGCACGCAAACGTTAGCGCACGCGAAGTGCTCCGGGGAGGGCTAGAAGCGCGCCGACGTATAGAGATCGGCTCGGAGCGCATGATTCGGATTGATCCCGTGCGCGACATCGAAGCGGAAGAGCCCATCGAGAACCGACACCCCAACGCCCGCACCGGAGATCGGGCGCGCCGATTTCGCGAAGCGGTCGCGATCGCCGGCCCAGCCGATATCGTAGAAGATCGTTGGGCGAACGGACGCGAAGGTCCGCCCAATCTCCGCGCGACCCAGCCAGTACGCGTCCCCCGCCCGCGTCCCGGGCTCCTGCCCGCGCACCGTCGCAACGCCGCCAAGGAACCATGCTCGCTGAATCGGCACCGACCCCACGGAGCTTCCCACGCTGGCTGTGAGCGCTCCATCGAACTTTGCCGCGAGTGGATGCGTCGCGGTCGCCTCCACCGATGCGCGCCCGTAGTCGAAGGTTCCGGTCGCGCCTTCGCCCTTCACATCGACGGTCGAGCGAACTCCCGTTGGATCGAGACCGAACGACCGGTGATATTGCGCGCCCAATCCGAACGCCGTCGCAGCCTCCGCGCGAATGTTCGGAATGAATCCCGCTCCGCCCAGCGCATGCCACAGCGAGAGATTCGTGTGCTTCTCGGCATCGTCCTGGCGCTCCGCGAACAATCGCCAGGTGAACGCGCCGTTGCGCGGCGTCGTGGAGCGCAGCTCCGCTCCCGCGCTCCGAAAGTAGAATCCCTCGTCGTGCGCCCAGAGCAGCGCGGAGATGGAGCTGCCGACGCTGAGCGGGTCGCCCCAGTCGTTGGCCGAGTTGAGCCTTCGGTACGCACCGAGCGAGTACACGCGATCACCGTTGCTGCGCTGCAGATGCGCCTCGGCGTTCGGCTGCCAGTCCGCCACGCCAATGCGCACGGAGGCGTTCGCGGTATAGCCGCTGCCCAGCGTGCTCTCGACGAGCACACCGGCCGACAACGCTTCGACGCGATTGTAGCGCACCATCCCATGATCGACACCGTAATGGATCGTCGGATGTTGCGGGTTCCATCCCGCCTGTAGCCCGAAGCCGAGCGACTTCTCGAGCTCCTCGCGATCCTTCACTCCGAAGAGCTCGGTGCCCGCATCGTAGATCGACGGAGAGAACTCCTTCGAGTGGGTGAGGCTCGCGGTGTCGCACGGAATCCGCACGAGAATCGGGAGCGCGCCACCATACCGAACAGAGTGACGCGAGATCGTGTCGCCTGGCGCGCAGTTGAGCATGCCATTATCTCCTCCCTGCGCGCGCCGTCGGTCGCGCTCCGCTCTTCGTTCCGCGCGGCTCAGCTCCGTCGTGTCGCCCATGGCCTGGCGACGCGCAGCCTCGCGCATCTTGTGCGTCGAGTCACGCTCGGCCGACGCAACCGAGTCGCTCACGGAGCCGAAGATGGGCGGTAGCGGTTCCGTGCCGTTGACGCTGGCGTAGCGATAGCTCTGCTCCACTGAGAAGGGCGCGCGCATGAAGCCCACGCGCATGCGTCCCTCCACGGTCTCGAGCCGCGGCAGCCACCAGCGCGTGGGCTTCAT
>DATHJR010000256.1:0-3086 GCA_035286525.1 Gemmatimonadaceae bacterium
CCGGCCCTGCCGCTGAGCATGATCATCTCGCGTACGTTGATCTCGGTGGTGTAGCGCGTCTGGTTTTCCTTGTCCTGCCACTGCCGGTACTCGATGCGCCCCTCGACGTAGACCTTGTCGCCCTTCTTGAGGTAGCGCTCGACGATGTCCGCGAGCGTGGACGCCTTGCTATTCCAGACGACGCAGCGATGCCACTCCGTCTTCTCCTGCTTGTCCCCGCTCGGGCCGCTCCAGCTACGGCTCGTGGCCAGCGAGAATGTGGCGACGCGGTTGCCGCCGGTGGTGGAGCGGACCTCGGGATCGGCACCGAGATTTCCGATCAGGGTGACCTTGTTCAGGCTGCGACTCATATGGATCTCCTGGCAGTTGGCGAGTGACCTCGCCGGACAGAGTATAGAGCGATTGCGAGCGGCGCGCCAACGGTTCGGCGCGGCCATTTCCCTTTCATTGCGTACCCCACGCGGTCACGCTGGTGCGCGGGCGGCGAGCTCGAGTTTGAGCACGAGCGCATCCTCCTTCGGGCGCCGGTAATAATCGCGCCGGCGTCCGACCTCCGCGAAGCCGCGTGACGCGTAGAGGGCGCGCGCTGCGGCATTCGAGTCCCGGACCTCGAGGTAGAGCGAGTTGACGTCGGCCGCGCGAACGGCCGCGATCGCCCCATCCAGCAGGCGCGCGCCGACGCCATGCCGGCGCGCGTTATCGGCGACCGCGAGATTCCCGATCTCTCCCTCATCGAGCACGAACCACGCGACGATGTAGCCGCGCACCTCGCCGTCCGCGTCGGCGACCAGAAAGGCCACGCGCGGATCGTCGAGCAGCTCGACGAACGCGCCGCGATTCCAGGGATCACCGAACGAGGCCTGTTCGATCGCGAGCACCGCGTCGATGTCCACATCGCGTGCAGCGCGCAGCACGAGCGGAGCGCGCGACTGTGGGCTCGGTACGTCGATACTCATGTTCTCGCCCATGCGCATAGGCTACGCCACCGGCAGCGGTCGGCCGTGGGCGATTTCCCACTTCACCTGCGCCTCCGCGAGGCGACCATAGTCCGGCTCCCACGCGGCAAGCGAGACTGGTGGGAGCGCGAGCCACGCGCCGAGGCGCACCACGTTCTCCGCGCGTGGCCTGGTGCGAGGATGCTCCTCCGGGCCGATCACTGCGGCGTGGAGCTCGGCGGCCTCGTGCGCGAGCGAGCCTCGCTGCACGAGGCGCACGGGCGCGAGCTCCGTCACCTCGTCACTCTCGCGCAGGAAGGCGGCGGCGAACACCTCGCCGCGAAGCGCGTCGAGCACGGCGACGTACACGCCGTCTGCCAGCGAGCGATCCGCCGCGATGAGCGCCAGCGACGGCACAGCGAACAGCGGGAGCGAATGCGCGAACGCGATTCCCTTCGCCAGCGAGGCCGAGACGCGCAGGCTGGTGAAGCTTCCCGGTCCGGCGCCGCACACGATGCGCGCGAGATCGCGCGTCGTCGCGCCCGCCTCCGCGAGCGCGGCGTCGATTGCGGGGAGCAGATGCTCTTCCGCGCCTCCGCGCATCGCGACCTCGCGCGAGGCGAGCATCTCGCTGCCGCGAAGCACCGCGACGGACCCGACCGATGTCGCGGCCTCGAGCGCGAGCGTCAAGGCGCCGCTCATCCGGCCAGGAGGAGCCGTCGCTCCTCATCCGCAGGATCGAGCTCGAGGTCGATCGGCACGGCGTCATCGGGTACGCGCTCGCCTCCGCGCTCCGGCCACTCCACCAGAATCAGTGCAGGCGAGCGAAGCATGTCGTCCCATCCCAGGTTCGTGAGGTCCTCGGGCTTTTCCAGACGATAGAGATCGAGATGATAGATCGGGAAGCGGTCGCCCTTGTACTCGTGCACCAGGGCAAAGGTTGGACTCGTGACCTGGGTCGTCACTCCGGCGCCTCGGCAAATCGCCTGGACGAGCGTCGTCTTCCCTGCACCGAGCTCGCCGGCGATCGCGACGACGAGGCGGCCGTGCGCCGATTTTCCGAAGCGCTCGCCCCACGCGATGAGCTCATCGCGTGTTACCGCGAGATGGCCACGCGGCGCCGCGTCCGGCACTATGTGATGGTGCGTGTCCATCATCGCGGCGCACGAATGCGGCTCAGTCCCTCTGCCCGCTTGGGCGCGGCGGGGCTCCCCCGCGCCTTGACCTCGAGCAACTGATCCCGCAGCGATGCCGCCGACTCGAAGTCGAGGTCGGCCGCCGCCTCCTTCATCTGCGACTCGAGGAGCTCGATGAGCGTCGCCTGATCCATCTCGCTCGCGTAGGTCGCCATCTGCTCCGCGACCTTCTTGCTCCGGTCGTCGCGCTCGCCGCGCGCGTCGGCGACGCGCGTGATGAAGCGCACCTGGTCGGTGCTCTTCACCACCGAAGCCGGCGTGATGTTGTGCTCGATGTTGTACGCGCGCTGGATCTCGCGGCGTCTCTTCGTCTCGTCGATGCATCGCGCCATCGACCCGGTGATCCGATCGGCGTAGAAGATCGCGCGGCCCTCGACGTGTCGCGCCGCGCGCCCCGTCGTTTGAATCAGCGAGCGATCGCTGCGCAGAAATCCCTCCTGGTCGGCATCGAGCACGGCCACGAGCGAGACCTCGGGTAGATCGAGCCCCTCGCGCAGCAGGTTGATGCCCACGAGCACGTCGAAGTCGCCGAGCCTCAGCCCGCGGATGATCTCGACGCGCTCGATGGCATCGATGTCCGAGTGCATGTAGCGCACGCGCACGCCCATCTGCTGCAGATAATCCGTGAGGTCCTCGGCCATGCGCTTGGTGAGCGTCGTGACGAGCACGCGCTCGCCCCGCCGCTCGCGCAGCCGGATCTCCCCGAGCAGATCGTCGACCTGACCGCGCACCGGGCGCACCTCGATCTCCGGATCGACGAGCCCCGTGGGCCGAATGATCTGCTCGACGACAACGCCCTCGGAGAGCTGCAGCTCGAGATCGCCCGGCGTCGCCGAAACGAAGAGCGCGCGCGGCGTGAGCTTCAGAAACTCGTCGAACATCAGCGGCCGATTGTCGAGCGCGCTAGGAAGACGGAAACCATAATCGACGAGCGTCAGCTTGCGAGCGCGGTCGC
>DATHJR010000257.1:0-7352 GCA_035286525.1 Gemmatimonadaceae bacterium
ATCCACGGCATCCTCGTCCAGATGCCACTTCCGAAACATATCAATCCCGAGGTCGTGATCCGCACGATTCGCCCCGAGAAGGATGTCGACGGATTTCACCCGGTGAACGTCGGGAAGAGCCTGATCGGCGACCGCGACGGCTTCGTCCCGTGCACACCCGCCGGCGTGCAAGAGATGCTCGCACGCTCCGGCACCGTGACGAAAGGGAAGGAGTGCGTGATCGTCGGGCGAAGCAACATCGTGGGGAAGCCGATGATGGCGCTGATGGTGCAGCCAACCCCAAACGCGAACGCGACCGTTACGGTGTGCCACAGTGCCACGCAAAACCTGAAGGAGCACACGCTGCGCGCGGACATCCTGATCGTGGCCGCGGGGAAGCCGGGGATGGTGACGGGAGACATGGTGAAGGAGGGCGCGGTCGTGATCGATGTCGGCATCAATCGCATACCAGATGCGTCCACAAAAACCGGATACCGTCTCGTGGGCGACGTCGACTTCGAGGGAGCGCGTGCGCGCGCGTCCAGGATCACTCCGGTGCCCGGCGGAGTGGGACCGATGACCATTGCCATGCTGCTGAAGAACACGGTCCGCGCGGCCGAACAGAGCGCGCCGAAATGAAGCGTGGGTCGCGGCGGCCGGCTCCGCCGAAGGAGCCACTCGAGCCGCAGCTCTTCCCTGTGAGCGAGCCGCTGCGTCCCTACACTCAACGCGCGGTGACGGTGGCTGCCGTGGCCGTGTCGCTGCCCGCGATTCCGGGAGCGTCGCCGGAGAGCGCGCTCTCCATCGAACAGCTTACACAACAGGCGAGGCTCGTCGTCGAAGGCGCGTTCCCGCGGCTGTGGATTCACGGGGAGATCACGGACTTCAAGTCGCATCGCAACGGCCACTGGTACTTCTGTCTGCGGGGACCGGCGGCACAGATCAGATGCGTGATGTGGTCGCGCGACCAGCGTGGAGTCCCCGCGCTTCCGGAAGACGGGATGCAAGTGGTCGCGCTCTCGCAGCTCACGGTGTATCCGGCCCGCGGTGATCTTCAATGCACGATTTATTCGCTCGACGCGGTGGGCGATGGATTGTGGCGGAAAGCGCTCGAGCAGGCGACCGAGCGACTTCGCGCGGACGGACTGCTCGAGCCGTCGCGCAAGCGCGCGCTCCCTCGGCTTCCTCGCCGAGTGGCGGTGATCACCAGCCCCGACGGAGCGGCGCTTCGCGACATCATCTCGGTCATGCGCCGTCGCTGCCCGACGGTCGAGATCGTGCTCGTGCCGGCCAAGGTGCAGGGAGAGGGCGCGCCCGCGGATCTGGCGCGTGCGATCGAAAGTGTGGGTCGCTGGGGCGACGTGGACACCCTGATCATCGGGCGCGGCGGCGGCGGGCGCGAGGATCTCTGGGCCTTCAACTCGGAGATGGTCGCACGGGCGCTCGCAGCGTGTTCGATTCCCACGATCTCCGCGGTCGGCCATGAGGTCGACATCACGCTCTGCGATCTCGTCGCCGATCATCGCGCGGCTACTCCGTCAGCCGCCGCGGAGGCCGCGGTTCCCGTGCTCGCGGAGGCGCGCGCGGAGGCGTTCGCGATGCTCGTCGCGCTGCGGGGCGCGCTGCTGCGGCAGGTGCAGAAGCGACGCGATCGGCTCGACCGCGCGGCGCACGACATTCGCACCGGCGCCGAGCGCGATGCCGAGCGGCGGAGTGCGCGCGTGAGCGCCGTCGCGGGACGGCTCCACGCGCTGAGCCCTCTCGCGGTACTCGCCCGCGGCTACGCTGTCGCGCGCGACTCCTCTGGCGCGACGCTCGGCAGCGTATCGGATTTCTCCGTGGCGCTGGACTTCGATCTGCTTCTGCGCGACGGCACCGTGCGCGCGACCACCCGTGCCGTACACCCGGAACCACGCATGGCGGATGAGGGCCAATGAGCTACGAGTCTGATCTCGCGCGAATCGAGGACATCGTCGGAGAGCTCGAGCGATCGGAGATTCCGCTCGACGATGCACTCCGTTTGTTCGAGGAGGGGATCCAGCGATTGCGCACGGCATCCGCGGCGCTCGTGCAGGCGGAGGCGCGAGTGCGCAAGCTCATCGAGGACACCGATGGCGGATTTACGCTCGCTGACTTCGAGAGTTGACGCGAGCCTCGTCGCCGACACTCCGGGCGACGGCGGTGTCGCGGGCGGGATCAGCTTGAATCTCGCGGTCGATCGCGCGAGCGTCGATCGCGAGCTCGAGCGGCTGTGCGCCGGGGCCGCGCTCGGCGCGCTCCCCGCTCCCGTCGCCAGCGCCATCCGCTACAGCATCCTCGGCCAGGGAAAGCGGCTGCGCCCCATTCTCATGCTCGCGGCCTACCGCGCCTGCGGCGGCGAGCAGGATGCGAGCGCGCTCGCCGCATGCATCGAGGTCGTGCACGCGTATTCGCTGGTACACGACGATCTCCCGTGCATGGATGACGACGACATGCGGCGCGGCCGCCCGACGACGCACCGCGTGCATGGCGTGGCCATCGCGACGGCCGCCGGCGTGGCGATGGTGCCGCTCGCCGTGCGCGCAGCGTGCGACGCCGGCGTGCAGCTCGGGTTGCCCAACGAGTCCCAAGCCGCCATTGTACGAGAGTTGATGCGCGCCTCGGGCGGGGGAGGCATGGTAGGCGGTCAGCTGCTCGACCTCGAAGGGGAGGGGAGCTCGCTGTCGATCGATCAGTTGGAGCGCATCCATAGCGCGAAGACGGGCGCGCTGATCAGCGCGTCCGCTCGCATTGGGGGGATCGCCGCCGGCGCGAGTCCGGCCGGCCTCGACGCTCTCACCGCGTACGGAGACGCCATCGGCTTGGCATTTCAGATCACGGACGATGTGCTCGATGCTACATCGACCACGGCGGCGCTTGGCAAGACCGCCGGGCGGGATGTGGAGCTTCGCAAGAGTACCTATCCGATGCTGCTTGGAATCGAGCGAGCGGTCGCCCGTGCAGACTCGCTGGTGGATGACGCGTGCGCCGCACTCGAGCGCGCGGGGCTCAGAACGGCAACGCTGGACATGCTGGCCCGATATGCGATTGCGCGCACGAGTTGAACTCCCTGTGCCTCCTCTGCGTTCAGCTCGCACAGTCCATTCCCTGACCCCCGGCTGATGTCATCTCCGCGTGTGAATTATCCCGCCGACCTGAAATCGCTGACGCGCGACGAGCTGCGCGCCGTGTGCGAGGAGCTGCGCGCATCGCTCATCGACTCCTGCTCGCGCACGGGCGGCCACATCGGCGCCGGGCTTGGTGTGGTGGAGCTGACGGTCGCGCTGCATCACGTCTTCGACACGCCGCGGGATCAGCTCGTGTGGGACGTCGGCCACCAGGCGTACCCGCACAAGATGCTCACGGGCCGTCGCGACCTGTTCGAGACGCTCCGCCAGCAGGGCGGCATTTCCGGCTTCCTGAAGCGCGACGAGAGCGAGTATGACGTGTTCGGCGCGGGCCACGCGGCCACCGCGATCTCCGCGGCACTCGGCGTCGCCACCGCGCGCGATCTCAAGCACGAGGACTTCCGCGTGCTCGCCGTAGTCGGAGACGGCGCGCTCACATCAGGGCTGTCGTACGAGGGACTCAACAACGCGGGCGCGTCCGACCGCGACATCATCGTCGTGCTCAACGACAACGAGATGTCCATCGCGCCAAATGTCGGCGCGATCTCGCGCTACCTCGGCCAGGTGCAACGCAATCCGATCTACAATCGGCTCCGCAGCAAGATTGGGAGCGTCGTGGACGAGCTTCCGGGGCCGCTGTCGGTGCTCGGCCAGGTCATGCGAAAGTGGGAGGAGAGCGTCAAGACTTTCCTCACGCCCGGTGTGCTGTTCGAGGAGCTTGGCTTTCGCTATTTCGGTCCGATCGACGGCCATGATATGGACGTGCTCGTCGACACCTTCACCGCGGTGAAGGGAATGCGCTCGCCGCGGCTCGTGCACGTCATCACGACCAAGGGAAAGGGATTTCCGGCGGGCGAGCATCACGAGAAGTGGCATGCGCTCCCCGCAGGGCACGATCCCACCACCGGCAAACAGACGAAGACGGTCGCCGTGGCGAATCCCGCGTACACCGCGGTTTTCGGCAAGGGGCTCACCGAGCTCGCCACTCAGGACACGTCGATAGTCGCGATCACCGCCGCAATGCCGGCGGGAACGGGTACGAGCGCCTTCGCCGCCGCGATTCCGGAGCGCTTCTTCGACGTCGGCATCGCGGAAGGACATGCGGTCACCTTCTCCGCGGGTCTTGCCACGCGCGGAATCAAGCCCGTCGTCGCCATCTATTCGACGTTCCTCCAGCGCGCGTACGACAACGTCATCCACGATGTCGCGCTGCAGCATCTCCCCGTCGTCTTCTGCATGGACCGCGCGGGACTAGTCGGTGAGGATGGACCAACGCATATGGGACTGTACGACATCGCCTACATGCTCGCGGTTCCCGGCATGGTCGTGACCGCGCCGAAGAATGGAACCGAGATGCTCGCGCTCGTGCGCACGGGGCTCGCACACGACTCGGGGCCGCTGTGTCTTCGCTATCCGCGCGACGTCTCACCCGACGTTCCTGTGGCGGCCACCGACATTCCGGCCGTTCCCTTCGGCACGTGGGAGGTACTGCGCCAGGGACGCGACGTCGCCATTCTCGCGGTTGGAACGATGGTGCTCCCCGCGCTCGCGGCCGCCGAGGAGTTGGCTGCGGACGGCCTCGATCTGACGGTCGTGAACTGCCGATTTCTCAAGCCCTTCGACGAGATCACGCTCACAGCGGTGGTCGGTCAGCATCCGCACGTGCTGGTCGTGGAGGAGGGCACGATGGTCAACGGCTTTGGCGCGTACATGTCAACCGTGATCGCCGAGATCGATCCGTCGGTTCGCGTCGGTGTGCACGGCGTTCCCGACCGCTTCATCGAGCAGGCACCACGCCGGGTGCAGCTCGCGCTCACGGGGCTCGACGCGGCAGGCATCGCGCGCCGCGTGCGCGCGCTCCTCGAGACGGAAGCGGTTGCCGGGTGATCCGACTCGGGGTCATCGGAAACCTGAGCTACGACGGGCTCCCGGGGGTTCTCGAGGGACTGATCGCGCTTGCGCCCGCGTTGAAGATCACGCCGGTCTTCGAGCACGAGCTGCACAGCGCCGTGTCCAAGTCCGAGATGCTCGACGACCCGGCACGCATCGACGCGCTGCTCACGCTCGGCGGCGACGGGACGATGCTCCGCGGTGCGAGGCTCGTGGCGGGACGGCAGATCCCCGTGCTCGGCGTGAACCTGGGCAGGCTGGGCTTTCTCACCGCGTGTGCGCGGGAGGACATGGAGCTCGCACTGGAATGGCTCGCCGCCGGCGACTATCTCGTGCAGAAGCGCATGACGCTGGAAGCATGGACGACGCGCCACGCGGAGCCGAGGTGGCGCGCGCTCAACGACGTCGTGCTGCACAAGGGCGGATTCGCGCGCGTGTTCACACTGCGTGCGTCGGTGAATGGCGAGTTGATGAGCACCTACGCGGCGGACGGCATCATCATCTCGTCGCCCACCGGCTCCACGGGATACAGCCTCTCGGCGGGCGGGCCGATCGTCGTGCCAACGGTCGAGTCGCTGATCCTCACGCCGATCTCGCCGCATACGCTCGCCATCCGCCCCGTCGTGTTGCCGCCGCATGCCGAGGTGACGGTGCAGGTCGATGCGGCGCCCGACGAGCTCCTGGTGACGGTGGACGGGCAGGTCGGCGCAACCTTCTTTGCCGGCGATACGCTCACGGTGCGGCGCGCGGACAAGCCGGTGCTCGTAGTCACCTTCCGGGATGGCACCTTCTTCTCCCGAATGCGGCGCAAGCTGGGCTGGGGGGGACTCCGCGAGCGCGACGAGGAGGCGGGTGCTGACTGAGCTGCGCATCCGGAATTTCGCGATCATCGACGCGCTCACGTTGCCGCTCGCGCCGGGTTTCAACGTTCTCACCGGCGAGACGGGCGCGGGCAAGTCGATCATCGTTGGCGCGCTCGGCTTTCTGCTCGGTGAGCGCGGCGCCTCGGACCTCATCCGCACCGGCGCGGAGAAGGCATCGGTGGAGGGGATCTTCGATGCATCTGGTGACGGCGATCTGATCGCGCTGCTCGATGCGCGCGGCGTTGACGTGGACGACCCCACGACGATCGTGCTGCGACGCGAGATCGTGTCGAGCGGGCGCACGCGAGCGTGGATCAACAGTGCGACGACGACTGCCGCTGTGCTCGCCGAGGTTGGGCGCGAACTCGTTAGCCTGCACGGTCAGCACGAGGCGCAGACGCTGCTCGACGAGGAGTCGCAGCGCGCGATTCTCGATGCGTTCGGCTCGGCCACCGCCGCCGCCGCGAGGGTACGAGCCGCGCACGAGGAGCTGCACGGAGTGGCGCGCGAGATTCAGTCGCTCACCGCGCGGAAGGCAGAGGCCGAGCGGCGCGCGGACTATCTGCGTCACCTCGTGAGCGAGATCGACGAAGCGCATCTGCGTCCGGGTGAGGACGTCACCCTCGAGGAGGAGGCGCGGCGTCTCGAGCATGCGGAGGAGCTCAAGTCGCTCGCCGCCGGACTCGCGGGCATCCTCGAGGGCGAGGAAGGCGCCGTGCTGGAGGTCTTAGGACACATGCAGCGGTCACTCGCCATGATCCAGCGCATCGATGCGTCTCTCACGCGTCTGCAAGAGCTCTACGACTCGGCATTCTATTCGCTCCAGGAGCTCGCGCGCGAGCTCGAAGAGTACGAGCGCGCCGTCGATCTCGATCCCTCGCGATTGGCCGAGGTGCAGCGCCGGCGCGATCTGATCTTTCGCCTCACGAAAAAATATGGACCGTCGCTCGAGGCCGTCGCGGACACGGCGCGGCTGGCGCGATCGGAGCTCGACCTCGTCGATGGCGGCGCGCTCGACCTGCGCCAGCTCGAGCAGCGCCGGCGCGACGTGCAGCGAGCGCTCGAGGCGGCTGCGACCGAGCTCACCGCTCTGCGGCGCGACGCCGCGGCGCGACTCACGGCGGAAGTGGACGCGGTGCTGCCGGAGCTCGGAATGCCGGACAGCCGTCTCGACGTCAACATGCGCGCACGGGACGAGATCGGCGCCGTCGGCGCGGAGGACATCGAGCTGCGCATCGCCCTGAATCGTGGCCACGAATCGCGTCCACTCGCACGCGTGGCCTCCGGCGGGGAGCTGTCGCGCGTGATGCTCGCGCTCAAGACGATCCTTGCGCGGCTCGACCGCGTGCCGACGCTCGTATTCGACGAGGTCGACGCGGGTATCGGCGGGAAGATCGGGCTGCAGGTGGGCGACACGATGCGCAGGGTCGCCAATCATCATCAGGTGCTCGCGATCACCCACCTGCCGCAGATC
>DATHJR010000258.1:0-2391 GCA_035286525.1 Gemmatimonadaceae bacterium
ACACAGCGCGTGTACTCATCTCCCGCGCTGCCGTCGCACATCGTGCTTCCGGTGATGCCGTGATCCATCGGCGAGCCTACGCCTGTTCCATCGTCAGCACGACTCTGAACCGCGCCTTGTTGTCCATCATCAGCTTGTAGCCCTCGGCCGCTTTCTCGAGCGGCAGCTCCTGCACGATCGGTCGCACGCCCGTGAGCGCGCTGAACTTCATGGTGTCTTCCGAATCGATCGACGCGCCCGATGCCCACCCCGCGACCGACTTGCGTCCCCCGATCAACTGCACCGACGATACGGGGAATGGCTCCGGTGAGGCGCCAAGCAATATCAACTTCCCGTCGATTCCGAGCCCGCCGAGTACCTCACCCATCGCCGCCCCATTCGTCACCGTCGTGATGATGACCTTCGCGCCGCCGAGCCTGGCGAGCGCCTTACCTGAATTTTCCGCGGCGCTGTCGATGTACGTGTGCGCTCCGAGCTTCTTGGCCAGCGCTGCCTTGTCCGCGCCGCGCGCGATGGCGACCGTGTGAAAGCCCATGCGCGCAGCGAACTGCACGCCGAGATGTCCGAGCCCGCCAATCCCGTGCACTCCAACCAGATCGCCGGCGCGCGCGCCGCTGTGCCGCAGCGAGTTGAAGGTCGTGACGCCGGCACACATGAGTGGTCCCGCGTCCACGAACGAGAGCTCGTCGGGGATATGCGCCAGCGCCTCGGAGGGCACCACCATGTACTCTGCGTAGCCGCCGTCCCACGAGATGCCCGACACCTGCGGGTTGATCAGGCAGCCGAGAAAATCACCGCGCCGGCACGAATCACAGTAGCCGCAACTGCCGCCAAACCATCCGATACCGACGCGATCGCCGGCCTTCCAGCCGAGCACGCCGGACCCGAGCGCGCTCACGACGCCCGCCGCCTCGTGCCCCGGCACGCGAGGATAGTTGATGCCAGGCCAGTGTCCCTCCACGGTCAACGAATCGCTGTGGCAGATGCCGCAGGCGTACACCTTCACCAGCACCTGACCCGGCCCGGGAACAGGTATCTGCTTTTCGACGAGCTCCAGTGGTCCGCCGGCCTTCGCCACCTGCATCGCGCGCATCTTCGCCATACCCACTCCGTGTTCTCCGTTTCGACCTGCGGCGCTACCTCCAGTGGTAATCGCCTTCGAATCGGGTGAACGCGCGATCGCTACCGAATGATCCCGGGATAGAGTCGCGCACCCAGCGCGATGAGCGCGATGAAGACGACCGCGAGCACGGCGAAGTCGACGGGGAGCCCAACGGAGCTCGTACCGCCTTGAACCATGAGCGCGCGCAGCGCATTCACTAGATAGGTGAGGGGATTGACGCGCGCGATCAGCTGGAGCCAGTGCGGCATCATGGTGAGCGGATAGATCGCGTTGCTTGCAAAGAAGAGCGGCATGGTCAGCACCTGCCCGATGCCCATGAAGCGCTCGCGCGTTTTCACGAGACACGCGATGACGAACGAGAATGTCGAGAAGAGCGCAGCGCCGAGGAGCACGGCGAGGATCAGCCCCGCAATGCTCATTGGGTCGAGGCGCAGCGGCACGCCGAGGAAGTAGGCGAGCACCATGATGATGACGGCCTGCGTGAGCGCGCGTACGCCGGCCGACACCGCCTTTCCGAGCACGAGAGACGCGCGCGGCGATGGGCTCACGAGCAGCTTCTGCACGATGCCAAGGTCGCGCTCCCAGATCACCGCGATGCCGTAGAAGATCGCGGAGAAGAGTACGCTCTGCGCGAGCACGCCGGGCGCCATGAAGGCGAGATAGCTCAGCGGGCCGGTGGGAATTGCGCGCGTGCGCGTGAACACCTGACCGAACACGAGCAGCCACAGCGTCGGCTGCACTGCGCGCGTGAGGATCTCCGTCGGATCACGCGCCACCTTGCGCAGTTCGACCTCGGCGATCGCCGCCGCGTCGCGGAAGAAGGCACCGATAGTTTCGCGCGCGCCTCCCGGGCCGGCGCGGCTAGCCGAGCCGGCTGGCGGTGCGGCGTGCGCTGCGAACGTCACGATATCTCCCTCCCTCGTCGATGGTTCCGGCGCCAAAGTGCGCGAAGACTTCGTCCAGCGATGCGTTCGGACCAACCTGATGCTTCAGCTCATCGGGCGATCCCTCGGCGGCGACGCGTCCCGCCTGCATGATCGCAAGCCGGTCACACAGCTCGCCCGCTTCCTCCATGTCGTGCGTTGTGATCAGCACCGTCATGTCGTACCGCGCGCGCGACTCGAGCAAGCGCTCCCACACCGAGTGGCGCGCCACGGGGTCGAGGCCGATCGTCGGCTCGTCGAGGAAGAGAACGGCTGGTCGATGAAGCATCGCCTGGGCGAGCTCCAGCCGGCGCACCATCCCGCCCGAATACGTGCGCACCACGG
>DATHJR010000259.1:0-2183 GCA_035286525.1 Gemmatimonadaceae bacterium
TCATCCCGCCGGCGACGGTGATCGGCACGGGCGGCTACGCCTCGGGTGCGGCGCTGGCGTTCGCGCTCACTCATCGCATCCCGATTCAGCTGCAGGAGCAGAACTCCGTCCCGGGGATCACCACTCGCTTCTTCGCCCGCCGCGCGCGCGCCGTGTATCTCGGCTATCCCGAGGCCCGCGCGAGGCTGCATCCCGGCGCGCACACGCAGCTGTTCGACAGCGGAAATCCAATCGAGCCGCCTCCCACGCCACGACCCTCGCGCGCCGACGCGCGCGCATCGTGGGGATTTCCCGCGAGCGGAGGCCGAGTGCTCCTTGCCTTCGGCGGGAGTCAGGGCGCTCGGCCGCTCAACGACGCCATCGCGTCGTTGGTTGATGCCGGCCTGCCGCCGGAGCTCTTTGTGATCTGGGGAACGGGGCGGGCGAGCTACGATGGGTACGCGAAATACGAGTCGCCCCGAGTGCGCGTGCGACCCTATCTCGCGCCGATTCGGAATGCGTACGCCGCCGCCGATCTCGCGCTCACACGCGCCGGCGCGCTCACCGTCGCCGAGCTGTGCGCGTGGGGAATTCCGTCGCTGCTCGTTCCGCTGCCGACTGCCGCAGCGGACCATCAGCGCGCGAATGCAAGGGCGCTCGAGGCCGCAGGCGCCGCCCAAATGCTCGAGCAGTCCACCCTCACCGCATCCTCGCTCGGACACGCAATCGCGGGCATCCTCACCACACCGAACCAGCTCGCCATAATGGCCGAGTCCGCTGCGTCTCGGGGCCGACCCGATGCAGCGGAGCGCATTGCCAGATGGGTACTTACGATAGCACAGCTCAAGTCGGTTGACACTTGAGCGAGTCATCCCGTCCGCGCTATATTGCGGACGCCGCATGACACTTTTCGACGCACACGATCCCCGTCCCGTCCACTTCGTCGGCATCGCCGGTGCGGGGATGAGCGCGCTCGCCGAGCTCCTGGCTCGACGAGGGATTTCCGTCACTGGATGCGACGCCAGTCCCACGCGAAATGACGCGCTCGATCAGCTCGGTATCGTCGTTCTTCCTCGTCACGATCCCGCGCACGTGACGGGCGCGCAGGCCATCGTGGCCACTTCGGCGATGCCTCGCGACCACGCCGAGCTTGCCCGCGCGCGCGAGCTCGGAATCCCGGTGATTCGCCGCGCGGAGGCGCTCGCGGGCGCGGTCGAGCACGGGACGACCATCTGCATCGCCGGCACTCACGGGAAGACCACCACCACCGTCATGACGACGGAGGCGCTCGCGGCCGCCGGACGCAATCCCACCGGCATCGTCGGCGGACGCGTCGCCGCATGGGGAGGGAATCTGAGCCGCGGTGGGGATGAACTGTTCGTCGTCGAGGCCGACGAGTACGACCGCTCCTTCCTCGCACTTTCGCCCACCGTCGCGACGATCACGAACGTCGAGGCCGATCACCTCGACATCTATGCGGATCTCGACGACATCCGCGGCGCGTTCGCGCAGTTTGCCGCCCGCGCGCGGGTCATCGTGCTTTGCGCCGACGATCCCGGCGCGTCCTCGATCGTGCTCCCGGCATCGGCGGTCATCGTGCGCTATGGCATCAGCTCGCCCGATGCCCGTCTCGTCGCCCGCCATCTTCGCGGCGAGAATGGCGGTAGCGTCTTCACAGCCGTGAGCGACGGCCGGGAGGAGGCGGAGATTCGACTGCGTGTTCCCGGGCGGCACAACGTGCTCAACGCGCTCGCCGCCCTCGGCAGCGGCCTTGCGCTTGGCGTGCCGCTCGACGCGATGGCACCCGGGCTCGCGGCCTTTGGCGGCGTCGAGCGACGCTTTCAGCGGCTCGGCGAGGCGCGAGGGGTTGCCGTGGTCGATGATTACGCGCATCACCCCACCGAGATTCGCGCCACGCTCGCCGCCGCGCGCGCAGCGTACCCAGGGCGCAGAATCATTGCCGCGTTCCAGCCGCACCTCTATTCGCGAACACGCGACTTTGCGGGCGACTTCGGCGGTGCGCTCGCGGGCGCGGACGACATCTATCTCACCGAGATCTACGGCGCGCGCGAGAAGCCAATCGCCGGCGTGACGGCCGGGCTGATTGATGGCGCCGCGCGCGATGCCGGCCGAGCGGTGACGTGGCGCGGTGAGCGCACCGCACTCGCGGCGGCGCTCGCGGCGGGCACGGAGCCGGGCGACGT
>DATHJR010000260.1:0-6331 GCA_035286525.1 Gemmatimonadaceae bacterium
AGGTGGCGGGAGAGAAGCTGCGGTCGAGTGCCATAGCCCTGTCGAAATAGTCGAGATCCTGACGCTGCGCTTCCAGCGGGGACTTCGGCGCTGCATAGCTGGCTCTGGGTGCGAAGTGATGGAAGTTGGCCAAGAACGCGAAAACGATCGCCGCTGCGATTACCGCCGTCGTTGCGAGGACCCCTCCGAGGATCAGAGCCGATCGGCTGAGGACGGCGATGCCGCGTCGATTCCGTGCCGCTGGTCGATTCGTCGTCGCTGTTCGGATTAGCGGCTCGAACCCGAGTCCGATCAGCAACGCGCCGACAGTTAGAAACTTCAGATCCAGGCCCACGAGCACAAAGCCGGAAAATACGAGAAGCGGGGTCCGCCAAGGGAGTCGACGCATTAGCGCGAGCTGAACCAGGAGCGCCAGGAATCCAACTTGGAACAGGACCGGTCCAAGACGAAAAACTGGCACTAGCCGAGGGTCAGGCCAGGCGTTTAATCGCTGCGAGATCGGCGTCATGGCCGCGTGATCGGCAGCCGTAAATCCAGTCAGGAGATCGATCACGCCCACGCGCAGGAAAACCGACAGGCCGACAATCGCTACAGTCGCCGTCAAGAGCCCTAGCCGACTCCCCGCTCCGACCCGGGCGCGTAAATCCCGAACTACAAGGACCAGCGCCGCAAAGGTCAGAAGGAAAAAAACATGGCCGACACTCCAGAACAGACCGGGGCCGTGGAATCCTTGCATCCCATCCAGCAGCCAAAAGACTCCGTAGGAGAAGAGGCAAAGCGGCGCGGCTATTAGCCCGATACGACCCGCGCGGCATCCATCGACCCGGTCACCCACGCAACCCGCCCGTCCGCGACCGGCCATTCATACGTCGGGAGCCACATCGGAAGCGTCCACGAGACTGGAATGTGTGAGGCGCACAGTCCTGGGGAACTTGGCGCGTTCACCCAACCGCATGCGCCAGCCACGACAGCGCCCCAATCAGCATCACGTACGTCCCGAACGCCACGCGATCCCCCGGACCCTGTTCCTTCTGCACCGCGCGCCACACGGCGACGATGCCGACGATCACCAGAATCTTTTGATTCGTCAACAGGTACGCGATCGCGATCGCACCGATCACCACGCACCGCTCCACCCTGTTCAGCGCATGAAAGCCGCGCGACCCATCCAGCTGCCACACGGGCGTGAGGTTGAACAGGTTGATGAACCCAGTCAGCTGCGCGATCGCTTCCCAAATGGGAATGTGCGTCGCGAAGTACACGGCCATCGCCGCGAGTCCCGCGCCGAGTCCCCACACCGGGCCCGCGAGCCCGATCTTCGCGTCGACGTGTGCGTCGGCCGGATGTTGCTTCAGCATCACCAGCGCGCCCACACCCGGGATGAACAGCGGCGCGCCAGCGGCGATGCCGAGCTTTCGCAGCACGGACACGTGCCCCATCTCGTGGATGTAGATCGACACCACGAGGCCGAGCGCGAGCGGCCATCCGAAGACGCTCCAGTACACGGCGAAGAAGGCGAACATCGAGAAGAAGGTGCTCGCCTTCGTGAGGCCGAGCAGCAGGAATTTCAGCTTGCCGAGCAGGAGCAGGAACGCCGTGGCGATGCCGCCGAGTGCGCGACGCCACGCGGGATGATCGGGATTGGCCGGCTTGGCACCGGATGCGGATGGATTGGCGGCCTCCATGCGCGCGGTGAGGTCGGCGATGCGCGCGCTGATCGTCGCGTACTGCTTCGAGTCTGGCGGAAGAAGGTTGAGCGCACTTTCCCAACTCGTGCGCGCCTGCAGCAAGTCGCCCGCGGCGGTGGCGGCGTCCGCGCTCGCCGCGAGCGATTTTAGCCTGTCCGCGTAGAGGAGAAGGCCGCACGCGGGACACGCGCGCGCGTGCGGCGCGAGCTCGGTGCCGCACTGCGGACACGCGCTACCATGCTCGGCGCGCGCCGGATCATTCGCACCCAATCAGACGGCCGCGGCCGACGGGCCGCTTCCCACGCGGTAGGGTCCTGAGATCTTGAGCGCCGGCGCGCCCGTCATGTGCCACGCTTGCCGCAAGCCAACGGCGATGATGATCGCGGTGATGATGCCGGTGCCTCCTCCGGTAATCACCAGGATCGGAAGGGCAAACACGTAGAAGAACTGCATCGGGAGCGCCATGGTCGAGTCCCTCAAAATCAGCGGCGCGTACGCGAGTCCGACGGCCCAGTATGTCAGCAACACCGCCAGCACCTGAAAGCGACGTCCGCCGCGGCCGCCGGCCCCCTTCCTCACCGCCCAACCGACCATGTATCCAATCGCGATGGCGATGATGCCGATCTCGAGATTCGCGAGCGCGATGACGCCGTAATAGATCGCCGCGCCGGCAATCGCGGCGAGGATGCCGAGTCCGGCCGAGCGAGCGAACGGTCCGACTCCCTCCGGCGTCGAAACCGCATCCTCGATGGCGACCCGGCAATCGGCGCACGTCACCTTGCCGTTCAGTTGATAATAGTCGCTCACGATGGGCTTCTTGCACGCCACGCAGATTGCTGCGGGTCGGCCCGATTGCGCGCCCGCTGGCGCGTCGCTGACTACTCGATCGAACTGAAGCTCCTCGTCTTTGGCGCGAGCGTCGTCTAAGGTCATCGGGTCTCCGAATAGGGTCTGGCTTGGTACGCACCGCTCGAGCTCGCAAATACGGGCGCGCAACTACGGTAAATGGCGCCACCCAGACTAGCTAGTCGTCATTTTAGGACAGGCAGCGCCGGCTCTGCATTCGGTGCGTTCTGGCGGAAATCCTTGCCGAGTAGTTGCGCGACGGTCGCCGCGATCTGGGCTTGCGTTACCACGCTCACGTTGCTCCGCTCACCGAGCGCCGGCGTGTCCGGCCCCATCACCGCGATCCACACGTTCTCCGATCCCTTCTGGGCGACTCCGTGATCCTTCCACTCGACCAGCCCGGCGCCGCGACCGTGATCCGTGGTGATGATGAACGTCGTCTTGCCACGATACTCGGGCATCGCCTGCATCGTCGTCCACAGCTGTCCGACATACCCGTCAAATGCGCGCGCGCTCTCGAGCACGAGATCGTAGCGCCCCTGATGCGCCCAATTGTCCGTCTCGCCGTAGCCGACGAATAGCACGCGCGCCTTTCCCGTCCTCACGAACTCGAGCAACGGAATCTGGATGAACGCGTCGTAGTTGTCCTCGTCATCGAGCCGCGTCGTCGTGCGATACAGCTCGGCCAGCAGCTCCTGGCGCGGCGTGAGCTTTCCCGCGTAGGGCGCATCGAATCCGGCATGCATCAAGAGATGGCTGCGCTTCTCGTTGAAGATGTCCTTGAAGATGCTCCACGTTGCGTATACGGCTACGCGCCCTTGATACTCGGGCGTCTTGTTCAGCCACTCGAATACAGTGACGTTCGGATTCGGCCCAAAGTCGTTCGCATCGATGCGCCTGTCTGGCGCGCCCGTGAGCATCTCGTTGTAGCCCGGATACGAGAACGCCATCCCGTTCGTGACGCGCGCGACGCTTCCCTCGGCCTGATTGCCAAAGATCTGTCCACGCTTGGCGACAGTTCCCCAGAGGAACGGAAAGAGAACCGCTCGTCGATCGTGACCCGTATCGCGCCAGAATTTTCGATTGAGCACCCCAGAGTCGGCCCAGATGCCGCCGTGTGCGGAGTTCATCAGCGTCGAGTCCGCGCCGGTGAATATCTCCTGCCACCGGAGACCGTCTGCGACGATCAGCACCACCGTGTGTGCACCGGAGGCTGGTCGACTGGCGGGGGCGGGCGCCGTATGCGCACGTCTCTGCGCCGGCGACACGAGCGTGATCACGGCGTTCGTCGCGAGCACGATCGCGAGCATGCGTGATGCGGAGATAGTCACGGTCGTGGGTGTGGTTGAGGAACCGCGCGCTTGGCGTGCGTCGGAGGGAAAAGGCGACAAAGCTCAAATGCCATTCGCACCGCAGCGTCGCAAGGCCGTTCCCAACCTCTCGGCGGGCTCGGCCATCCCACCTTCATCGCTCCTTCCCCACCTGACGCCGTCGAATTTCGAGTTACTCGATGCCTGCCTCGCGCTCCATCGCGCGCACGACCACGGAGAAGTCCTCGTCGCTGTGCGCCGCCGTCTGTCGCGCATTTTCCGCAGCGGCCACCTGCACCGCAGCGGCCGTCGCGGGCATCGATACGGAGTGCGCCTTTGCCAGATCCAGGATGAGCCCAAAATCCTTGAGCATGAGGCTCAACGCGAACGCGGCCGGATATTCGCTCTTGCGCGCGTTCTCGATCTTCGCTTTCTGACTCGGGGAAACCACCGCGGTCTCGCTCAACACTTGTAGAAAGCGCTCGCGCGGAAGTCCGGCCTTCACGCCGAGCGCGATGGATTCGGCCAGTGCCTGGACGCCCAAGCCGAGCATCGCGTTCACGCACAGCTTCATCGTCGCGCCGAATCCGCTGGCGCCCAAGTAGAATGTCTTTGCGCTGAGCAAGGCAAGGAGCGGGCGGCATCTCTCGAACACATTCTCCTCGCCGCCCACGAAGATGACGAGCCGTCCCTGCTCGGCCTGCAACGTGCTCCCCGACACCGGGGCGTCGAGCACGAACACGCCCGTGAGCGCCGCGCTGTCGTGCAACCGGCGCGACGTTTCCGGATTCACGGTGCTCATCTCGACGAGAGTAGTGCCGGGCCTCGCACTCGACAGGACTCCGTCGGCTCCGAACATCACGGCTTCGAGCGCAGCATCGTTTGCGAGGCTGGAGAAGATCACTTCGGATTGTGCCGCGAGCTCACGCGGCGTTTGCGCGATCGTTGCCCCCCGCTGCGCGAACTGTTCCGCGCGCGCACGGGTGCGGTTGTAGACCACGACTTCATGTTGCGCCGACTGCAGGCGGCCGGCCATGCGACTGCCCATCGCACCGAGGCCAACGAATCCTACGCGCATCGTGTCACAAGAATCATCGTACCTATGGGAGTCGCGACAGCAGGAGAGGCTCAAAGGGAGCAACGCCGCGCGGCCCTTCCTCGGTTCCTGCAAGATGCACCACACCGCTCACAGAAGCGCACGCGTTAGCCATGCAAGGGGTGTCACCGGCCCGACATCCGTTCAGTCCTGCCGGAAACCCCCGTAGCGATCACCTCGTAGGGTCCACCACGCAGCATCGTGCTGCCCCAGGCTCCTCACTCCGTCGGAGGCACCATGATCTGGTGGATCTGTGTTGGGCTCGTCGCCGGATGGGCGACGGGCAAGCTCATGAAGGGCGGCGGCTACGGCGCCCTCATGGACATCGTGATCGGAATTGCCGGCGCCATGCTTGGTGGCTTCCTCATGCGCACACTCGGCTTCGCCGGCTCCGGCGGCTTCATCTACACGGTGATCGTTGCCATCATCGGCGCCGTCGTCCTGCTGTGGCTCATCCACAAGGTCACCGGCAGAAGTTCGAATCCGTAGCAGGTGATGTTGCACGAATCCGATCGGATAGAGAGCGGGAAGCGATCGCGGCACAGTCGCTGGGATGACTTCCCGCTTGTCCCTCACGGCTTCACTCCCACCGCCGCGTACAGCTCCTTCGGATCGTACCGGATCCCATCCTTCACCACCA
Source organism: Gemmatimonadaceae bacterium (assembly GCA_035286525.1). Taxonomy (GTDB): domain Bacteria; phylum Gemmatimonadota; class Gemmatimonadetes; order Gemmatimonadales; family Gemmatimonadaceae; genus FEN-1250. The sequence goes on from DATHJR010000260.1 coordinate 5,581, forward strand.
TCACCGTCTTTCGCACGTCGCTGATGTTCGTGGTCGGATCGCCATCTACCAATACGACGTCCGCCACTTTCCCCACCGCGATCGAGCCGCGATCCGACTCGTGGTGCATCACCCGCGCCGATCCGATCGTCGCGAGCTTCAGCACCTGCGGCGCGGGGATTCCCGTCTGCACATAGAGCTCGAGCTCGCGCAGCAACTGGAATCCCACCGGGCCGTTGTCCGTTCCCGCGACGATCGGTACGCCGGCGTCGTACATCGCCTTCACGATTCCCTTCATCTCGCCGAACGCATCGCGATAGCGCTGGTCCATCCCCGGCGGCACGGGCAATCCGCCAGTGTAGAAGCTCCGCTGCACCTGCGGAGGCATCCGGTCGACGATCATCGCCTGGTTGGGGTCGACGGTTCCGGGGCGTGCGTTGAACATTCCCTCGAACGTCGTGAGCGTGGGGTCGATGCTCGTGCCGTGCGACTTGAACAGGGCGACGAACTCGCGTACGCGCGGCGACTGCAGGTCGAGATCCTTCCCCGCGGCGCCGACCGCCGAGAAGCGCGCCATCGATCGCGTATCCTTCACCGTGTCCAGGAAGTTGAGCAGCAGCATGTTCGCGTGCTGCACCTCGTCGAAGCCGAGCGTCACCACCTGCGACGCGGTCATGAACGCGGGCACGTGGCCGCTCACTCGAAGCCCCTTCGCGTGCGCCTCGGCGATGATCGCCGGCACGAGCTCGGGCTTCATCGAGCTGTACACCTT
>DATHJR010000261.1:0-8124 GCA_035286525.1 Gemmatimonadaceae bacterium
CCCGCGGCGAGTCAGCCGGCACGGAGCACCTCATCCACCGCGAGCGCCACCGCATCGACCCCCAGCTCGCGCATGCAGCGCCAGTGCCCGAGGGGACAATGCGGAGGACCGTGGTGGTGGCAGGGGCGGCAGACAAGTGCGTCGAGACCGAGAGAGATGGAGTGAGGAGCCAGCGGTCCGAATCCAAATTCTTCGACCGTCGGCCCAAAAATCGTGATCGTTTTCGTGCCCATTGCGGAAGCCAAATGTTGCGGCGCGGAGTCATTAGTAACCAGTAACCTTGCACGCCCGATCAATTCGGCTGAGGCAAGCAACGACAACGAGGCCGTCCCGTCAACCACCCCTTGCGCGCCGGAAAAATCAGCGATAGATGCGGCCTCGGGCGAGTCCGCCAAACCTCCGACAACGGCGATTCGAAAGCGCGGGGCGAGCACCGCCGCGAGCTGGCCGTAGTAGGGCCAACGCTTCGTCGCCCAGACACTTCCGGGGGCGAACGCAATGAGCGGGCGCGTGTCGCTTCCTTCTCCCAGCAGCGCATTCACGGTGCGCCGCTCCGCGTCGCCGGGGAAGAGCTTGGGGCGCAGCGATGCGGGAATCGGCGAGGGCACTTCCGACTCCTCGCATGCCAGCCGCCAGAGTCGCTCCGCGTGATGGCGGTCTTCGCGATACGGCACGCGGCGCGAGTACAGCGTCTGCCCGGCCGAGCCCTCGAATCCGACGCGCTGGGTGTAGCCCGCGGCGAGCGCCAGCGCGGCGCTGCGCACGGAGCGCTGCGCGAGATAGGCGATTGGCGGTGGCGCGCCCGCCGCTGCATCGGGTGCGCGCAGCTGCTGCGCGAGGCGCCGAAAGCCGCGGACTCCCGCGTCCGCGCCTCGCTTGTCGTAGACGAAGAGCTCGTGGATGTCCTGATTGCGGGCCAGCAGCGGCGCCGACGCCGGCGTCACGACGACGCTCACCGGACCTCGCGTGGCGAGCTCCGCGATGAGCGGGGTAGTGAGAACGGTGTCGCCGAGAAAGCTGGTCTGCACGACCAGCTGGTGTGTGCCCGTCGCGCTCGCGAGGGCCATCAATCCACCTGCAGCACCGCGAGAAATGCTTCCTGCGGAATTTCCACCGAGCCGACCTGCTTCATGCGCTTCTTTCCTTCCTTCTGCTTCTCCAGAAGCTTGCGCTTGCGCGAGATGTCGCCGCCGTAGCACTTCGCGAGCACGTCCTTGCGCAGCGCCTTCACCGAGCTGCGCGCGATGATCTTGTTTCCGATCGCCGCCTGGATCGCCACCTCGAACAGCTGCCGCGGGATCAGCTCCTTCAGCTTGTCCGCGATCTTGCGGCCCCAATCGTAGGACTTGTCTCGATGGATGATCACCGAGAAGGCGTCGATCGGATCGCCGTTGATCAGCATCTCGAGCTTCACGAGGTCGCTCTCGCGGTAGTCGAGCATGTCGTAGTCGAGGCTCGCGTAGCCGCGACTGATCGTCTTCAACTTGTCGAAGAAGTCGAGGATGATCTCGCCGAGCGGGAACTCGAAGTCGAACTCGACGCGCGCGGTATCGAGGTACGACATGTTCTTGTAGATGCCGCGGCGCTCGGTGGCGAGCGTCATGATCGGGCCGATGTACTCGGCCGGCGCCATGATGCGCGCCTTGACGTACGGCTCCTCAATTTTGGAAATGGTTCCAGCATCGGGGAGCTTGGCCGGGCTCTCGAGCAGCTCCATCGTGCCGTCGGTGCGCCACACATGGTACTCCACGCTCGGCACCGTGGTGACGAGATCGAGATCGAACTCACGCTCGAGCCGCTCCTGCACGATCTCCATGTGCAGCAGACCCAGAAATCCGCAGCGGAAGCCGAAGCCCAGCGCCGTGGATGTCTCGGGCTCGTAGTTCAGCGAGGCGTCGTTGAGCTGCAGCTTCTCGAGCGCGTCGCGGAGCCCTTCGTACTGCGTGGTGTCCGTGGGATAGAGTCCCGAGAACACCATCGAGTGCACGTCCTTGTAGCCCGGGAGCGGTTCGACGTCCGGCTTCGACGCGTCGAACACCGTATCGCCGGCGCGCGTCTCCTTCACCGTGCGCACGTTGGCGACGACGAAGCCCACCTCGCCCGGGCCGAGCGATTCGGTCTCGACCTGGCGCAGCTGGTTGTACCCCACCTGCGCGACCTCGTACGAGAGTCCCGAGCCCGCGGCGAAGCGAATCTGCATCCCCGGCTTGAGCGTGCCGTCGATGACGCGCACGCTCGGCACGGCGCCGCGATAGCGATCGTAGTACGAGTCGTAGATGAGCGCGCGAAGTGGAGCATCGGGATCGCCAACCGGCGCGGGCACGCGCCGCACGATCTCCTCGAGGAGCTCGGGGATGCCGAGTCCCTCCTTGGCGCTGACGAGCAGGATGTCGTCCTTCTCGGCGCCGATGAGGTCGTGCAGCTCCTGCTTGCGGCGCTCCGGCTCGGCGCCAGGGAGATCGATCTTGTTGAGGATCGGGATGATCTCGAGCCCCGCGTCGAGCGCGAGGAAGAGATTCGAGAGCGTCTGCGCCTGGATCCCCTGCGATGCGTCGACGACGAGGATGGCGCCCTCGCATGCGGCGAGCGAGCGCGAGACTTCGTACGTGAAGTCGACGTGTCCCGGTGTGTCGATGAGGTTGAACTCGTACGCCTCGCCGCTCTTCGCGTTGTACGTCATGCGTACGGCGTTGAGCTTGATCGTGATGCCGCGCTCGCGCTCGAGGTCGAGCGTGTCGAGCACCTGCGCCTTCATCTCGCGCTTCTGCAGCATGCCCGTGGCTTCGATCAACCGGTCGGCGAGCGTCGACTTGCCATGGTCGATGTGCGCGACGATGCAGAAATTACGGATGTGATCGAGCTTCAACGGCGTTCCGGGTCGCGGGGGCGGGGAATCCGAAAATATAACGGGCTCGACACCTCTCCGCGGGCTCGATGACAGTTGGAAATGACTTTGACGACGCCTAGCTTCCTCACTTCAATGGATACGGCACGCGCGACGCGCGCCGATCTGCTCGACCCCGCAACGCTCGCGGCGCTCGGACGGATCGAGGTGACTGCTCGGTGGATCGTCGATGGCTTCCTTTCCGGGCTGCATCGCTCGCCACGGATGGGATTTTCGGTGGAGTTCGCCGAGCATCGTCCCTACCAGGCGGGCGATGAGCCCCGTCACGTCGATTGGAAGCTCGCGGCGCGCGCGGATCGCTGGGCGGTGAAGCAATACGAGGAAGAGACCAACCTGCGCGCGACGGTCGTGCTGGATGTCAGCCGATCGATGGCCTGGAGCGGCGCCGCCGCACGGCTGACGAAGCTCGCGTACGCGGAGCGCCTCGCGGCGGCGATCGCGCTCCTCTTTCTGCGGCAGCGCGATGCGGTGGGGCTCGTGCGCTTCGATGACATGGTGCGATCGTCGGTGCCCCCGCGGGTGCGTACGGGGCAGTGGGTGCGACTGGTCGCGGCGCTCGAGGAGCCCGGATCGGGTCGGGCCTCGCACGCCGCCGCGGCGCTCGAAGCGGCGGGGCGGCTCATCGCGCGACGCGGAATGGTCGTTCTGATTTCCGACCTACTCATGGACGCCGCGGCCGTCGTCTCGACCGTGCGCGGGCTGCGTCACGCGGGGCATCAGGTGGTCGTGATGCACGTGCTCGACCCGGCGGAGCTCGACCTTCCGCACTCGAACGAGGCGCTGTTCGTCGATCCCGAGAGCGGCGTGGAGGTGGCGGCGACCGTCGCCGACGTGCGCGCCGCGTACCGGGACACCGTGCGCGATGCGCTCGCGGAGTGGCGCCGCGCGCTCACCGCGTACGGGGCGTCGTACGAGCCCGTGATCACCGACGCGCCATTCGGCGTTCCGCTTCGCCGCGCATTCTCGGCGCGGCAGGAAGCGCCCTAGTGCGTCGCGTTCGTGGTTGCGCTCCCGAACGAACGACTAGTGGTAATGCTCCAGTGACCGCGCTCTGATGGGATTCCTCGCCCCGCTCTGGCTCCTCGCCGGCGCCGCCGCCGCGGTGCCGCTGCTCATTCACCTGATGCGCCGCCGCATCGGAGCGCGCATCGAGTTCCCCGCGGTGCGCTACCTCGTGCGCGCCGAGCGCGAGCACAGCCGCGACCTGCGGCTGCGAAATCTCCTCCTCATGATTCTGCGCGTCGCCGCCGTGCTGCTCATCGCGCTCGCCGCCGCGCATCCCATTGTCCGAATGGCGGGCGGCGGTCACGCGCGCACCGCACTCGCCGTGGTGCTGGACAATTCGCTGAGCACGTCGGCCGTCGTGGGCGGGCGCCCGGTGCTGCAACAGCTGCAGGCGCGCGCGCGAGAGGTGCTGCGTCGCGCCTCGGCATCGGACCGCGTGTGGCTCGTCACCGCGGACGGCGTCGTGCATGGCGGCAGCCGCGACGCGGTGCTCGATGCTGCGGTGCACGCGGAACCGTTCGGAGGCGCGGGCGACCTTCACGCCGCGACGGTACGCGCGCAGCTTCTCGCCCGCGCATCCGGATTCCCCGCTCGCGAGGTCGTCGTGCTCACCGATGGCCAGGCCAGCAGCTGGCACGACCCGCTCTCGCTCGGAGACGTTCCGCTGCACGTCTTTCTCCCCGCGGCGCCGGCGCCGCCGAATCACGCGGTCGTTGCCGTGCGCGCGATCCCGACGCGGTGGACGCCGCGCGGCGCCGTGCGCGCGCGATTCCTCGCGCAGGACAGCGCGACCTACCGCATCACGCTGGAGGGTCGAACGCTCGCGCGCGGCATCGCGGCGCGCGACGAGGAGATTCTGTTGCGCGCCGAGCCGCCCGAGCGCGGCTGGAGCGCAGGCACCGTGGAGCTCGAGCCCGACGAGCTGCGCGGCGACGACGTGCGTCACTTCGCCGTGTGGATCGGTCCCGCGCCCGCGGTTGCGCTGCATCCGCTCGCGGGCCCGTTCGCGCGCAGCGCTCTCGACGCGCTCGTGCAGAGCGGCAGGGCCGGTGTGGGCAACGAGATCGCGTTCGCACCGGCGGACGAGGCCGCGAGGCTTCCCGCGCTGCTTATCGCGCCCTCGGATCCCGTGAAGCTCGGCGCCGCGAATCGTGCCCTCGAGCGCCTCGGCGTTCCGTGGCGCTTCGGCGCCGCCGTGCACGGCGAGTCCGTGGTGCGCGCCGCGGACAGCACACGCGCACTGGATGGCGTGACGACGTCGTTGCGCTACGCGCTCACGCGCGCGCCGAGTGCGGAGCGAACGGACACGCTCGCGACGGCAGGCGCCGCGCCATGGATCGTCACCGGGCCGCGCTACGTGCTCGTCGCCTCGCCGCTCGCGCCGCCCGCGACGACATTTCCGCTGCATGCCAGCTTCGTTCCGTGGCTCGACGACATGCTCTCGCAGCGCCTGAGCGGCGAGGGCGGCATTCCGCGCGAGGTGGCGCCAGGCGAACAGCTCTCGCGTCCCGCGAACACCGACGCGCTCGAGCTCCCCGAGGGCGGTGTGATGACGCTCAGCGGCGACACCATCACCGCTCCAGCTCGCGCGGGCACCTACTTCTATCTGCGCGGCACCACACGCGTCGGCGCGCTCGTGGTGAACCCGGAGCCCGCCGAGTCCGACCTCGCGCGCCTCACGCCGCAGGCGCTCGCCGTGCGACTCGGCACGCGCGCGACGAATGTGTTCACCGACAGCACCGCCCTCGAGGGGAGCGTGCTCACTGCTGCGCCTCAACGCCCGCTCCTCGCTCCGCTCCTGGCTCTCGCTGTGCTCATACTACTCGCCGAAACGCTGATCACGGCGCCCGCGCGCAGGAGGGCCGCGTAGTGGCGCTCCCGCAGCTTCTCGACGCGGTCACCGCCCTTCCCGCGTATCGCGAGCTCCTCGCGAGGCTTCCCGCGCTCGGCGACACCGTCACGGTGGGCGGGCTCCCCGGCAGCAGCGACGCCACGCTCAGCGCGGCGCTGGGTCGCGAGCTCGGCTCCACGCGCTTCCAGGTGATTCTCGCCGAGGCGCTGCCAGAGGCGGAGCGATGGCTTGCGGATCTCGACGCGCTCGCCGTGGATGGCGCCGTCGCGCTGTACCCGCCGCGAGAGGGATTCGGCGAGATCGAGCCGCACCTCGAGGTGGCGGGCGAGCGCGTCGAGACGTTGGAGCGCGTCGCGCGCGGCGAAGTGCGCACGCTCATCACGACGGCGCGCGCGATACTCGAGCGCACGCGGCTGCCGGCGGCGGTACGCAACGCCCGCCTCGAGCTGCGTCCCGGCGCGACGCAGAGGCTCGACGCGCTCATCGAGCATCTCGATTCCGTCGGCTTCGAGCGCGTCACCCTCGTCGACGACGTCGCGCAGTTCAGTGTACGCGGAGGCATCGTCGACATCTACAGCTTCGGGATGGCGAACCCGGTGCGTCTCGAGCTGTGGGGCGACGAGATCGCGTCGCTGCGCCACTTCGATCTGGCGACGCAGCGCAGCACCCGCGATGCCGCGAGCGCGGTGATCCTTCCGGTCGATGGCCGCCGGGGCGACGACAACGAGGCGTCCGCGCGCGGCACCGTCGCCGATCTCTTCCCGCCCGACACGCTCATCGTCGTTCCGTCGCGCTCGCATCTCGACTCCGAGATGCGGCGCACGTGGGACGAGGCCGCGCACCACATCGACCTCGCGCGCCGGCGCGGGGAGGACGTGCCGAATCGCGACGAGCTCTTTCAGACGCCCGAGGAGGCGCAGCAGCAGCTCGCGCGCTTCGGCCGCATCGCGATCATCCATCGCGACGCCGCGACCGACGGCGGCGCTCGCAGCGCCGACATCGTGTTCCCGATCCGGGCGCCCGACACTGTGGACCGCGACATCAAGCGCCTGCGCCGGCTCGTCTCCGACGGCATGCCGACGATCATCCTCTGCGACAACGTCGGGCAATGCGAGCGCCTGGACGAAATCCTCAACGAGGATGGGCGCGCGCCGTCGCCGGCGGCGCTCACCGTCGGCGTCGTCGATGGTGGCTTCATCGTGCCGGGCGCGCGCGCGTCGGAGCCGGGGCTGCGCATCTTCACCGACCACGAGATCTTCCGGCGCGAGCGGCGCATCCGTCGTCATCGCCGCTACGGCTCGGGATCGTCGCTCGAGAGCATCACCGCGCTCAAGCCGGGCGACTACGTGGTGCACCTCGAGCATGGCGTCGGCATCTATCGCGGCATCGAGCAGGTGTTCGTGCGCGAGAGCACGATCGAGGTCGCGGTCATCGAGTACGAGGGCGGCGACCGGCTCAACGTGCCGCTCTATCGCATCGATCAGGTGGAGCGCTATCGATCCGCTGATGATGTAACGAGCGATGCGCCGCCGCCGCGCCTCCACAAGCTCGGCGGCAAGCGCTGGGCGCAGCAGCGCGACAAGACGCGCGCCGCGCTGCAGGAGATGACGCTGGAGCTGCTCGACCTGTATGCGCGCCGCCGCGTTGCCGACAAGATCCCGGCCTTTCCCGACACCACGTGGCAGCGCCAGCTCGAGTCGTCGTTCCTGTTCGAGGACACGCCCGACCAGCGCCGGGCAACCGTCGAGGTGAAGAAGGACATGGAATCGACGCGTCCGATGGATCGGCTGCTGGTGGGCGATGTCGGTTACGGGAAAACCGAGATTGCCGTGCGCGCCGCCTTCAAGGCTGTGCAATCCGGCCGCCAGGTGGCCGTGCTCGTGCCCACGACCATTCTCGCCGAGCAACACGGGCGCACGTTCACGGAGCGGCTCGCGGACTTTCCGGTGTCCGTGAAAACGCTCTCGCGCTTTCAGACCGCCAGGGAGATCACGTCGACGCTCGTCGAGATCGCCGAGAAGAGGGTCGACATCATCATCGGCACACATCGACTGCTCAGCGCTGACGTCAACTTCGGCAATCTCGGACTCGTCATCGTCGACGAGGAACACCGGTTCGGGGTGAAGCACAAGGAGCGGCTCAAGCAGCTCAAGCTCGAGACCGACGTGCTCACGCTCACCGCCACGCCGATCCCGCGCACCCTCCATCAGTCGCTCGCCGGCCTCCGTGACATGACGGTGATTGCGACGCCGCCGCTCGATCGCTCGCCCGTGCTCACCTTCGTCGAGCCGTGGGACGAGGGATTGATCGAGGAGGGAATTGCGCGCGAGCTCGATCGCGGCGGCCAGGTCTTCTTCGTTCA
>DATHJR010000262.1:0-24488 GCA_035286525.1 Gemmatimonadaceae bacterium
TGGGGGCGATCACGAGTCTCATAACCGGAAGGCCTGAAGCCATTTCTCACAACACAACTACCGGACAGAATATGAACCTCGCACGATTTCTGACACTGAGCGGCATCCTCGCCGCGCTCGCCAGCAGCGGCTGCTCATCTCCGACCACGAGCAACAGCGGTGCAGTCGCCCCTCCACCGCCCGGCACCGTGGATGTCACCATTCAGGATTTCTCCTTTAGGCCGTCGAACATCACCATTCATGCGGGCACGTCAGTGCGCTGGGTCAACACCGGTCCATCCGCTCATACCACCATGAGCGATGCGGGAACTTGGGCCAGCGGGACCCTGGTCGCTCCAAATGGCAGCAATGGTTACGGGGGCGGTGACTCCCCGGGCGGGACCTTCACGTTCAAGTTCACCCAGCCGGGGACGTACGGGTATCACTGCGCGATCCATCCGCCCTCCGCCTATCCTCGCTTCGTCGGTACCATCACCGTCACCCCGTAGCCTCGAGCTCGCGACGAACAGTCCCGCGGCCGCGTGGCCAGGAGACGCGCGCGGCATCGGGACCTTCTGCGCCGCATCGGCCTTCCTCGTTGGACAGCTGTCGGCGTCATCTGACATTCCCGACCATCCGATTGGGGACCACCGCAGTGGTCGATGCCATCCATCCCGGGATCGTTCGCCGCCGCAAGCAGTCACTGGCGATCGTCGCACCTATCGAAGCCGGTAGCCAATGCCAAGGCGAAAGGTTGTGACGTCCGTTGGCACCGCGTACAGCTGACCGGAGAGATCGAGCGCGTTCGTCACGCGCGCAGTCAGCCCACCGAAGAGCGTTCCGCGCACGAGGTTGACCTCGACTCGCGTCGCGTCGGCGATCCCTGTTGCGTCCGTGAATCCAACCTGGAAACGTGGCCGCAGCCACGTCGCGCCACCACCCGCGTACAGCGCGATCCGTCCGCTCGGAGCGCGAACCGAAATCGCACCCTCTGCACCGAACATGTTCGGATCGAAGCTGTCGCGCGACGGCTCGGAGCCGTAGCACGGTTGCGCCGGGTCTTGCGTCTGTAGTCCGCTGCGCGGACACGTGATGGCTCCTCTCACGCGGCCGATCGTCCCGTGCGCCCTGAGCAGGAGCGTGGCGCGCCCGCCGGTCAGGGGCAACGACTGCGCGCGTGACAGGGCGACGCTTCCGATATTCGGTTGCGCACCAGCAATCGAGACGGGTGGGAGATAACTCGCTTCCGCGGCGAAGCCCGCCGGCAGGCCGACGGTAACACGCGGTCGACCGAACGCTGGTGCCAGACGCGTGCTCTGCGTCGTGCTCTGGTAGCAGAGGTGGGTGTGCTGCAGCGCCGCATTTGGCATCGGGATCGGCGCCCCCTCGACGCCTACGCGAACGGCTCCGGGCGCGAGCCTCTCTGGGGCGTCCGCCATCGAGAACACGATGGGCGCCTCGTAGAACGCGAGCAATCGCGCCTCATTGCTGTTATTCGGCGGTCGGCACTGCGCGAGAGCCGGCGCGCTCCACGCCGCGCACACGAGGAGCGGCGTCACCACTGCCCAGTAGTTCCGGACGTGAAGAGGGCTGGGCCGGAATGCCAATGCGGCGTGCACCATGATGTGCTCGTCCATTTTGAGCAAACGAAGGAGGGCCACGCCGATCGTGGGCCAGAAGCTAAGTACGTTGTTCGCCACGTTTCGTCCTCATCAGGGGATTGCCAGCACACGACGGCAGAAGTGACTACGTCGCGGCGCGCTCCGTTGCCCGATTTAGACTGCCAGCGACGTGGTTTTATTCCCCGGGACAGAGAAGGGCCGTTCGCATGCGGGCGGGAGTATCCGCCGCGACCGCTGGGTCTCGTTCTGCGTGAATCACATTTCACCGGTCAGGCTGAAACGCCCTGGAGAACCCAATCTCCCTATGCTGCCGCTGCCGCCTGGTACGCTCGCTCGAATGCGTTGAGCTCTGACGCCGCAGCATCGGTCACCGCCCAATAGCTGAGACCGCGGTCGGTCCAGTGCACGAGCGAGTACCCGTTGTACCACGCGGTGGGCGGGCCGGCGTCGGCCGCGGAGGCGGGCCAGATGAAGAGATTGATCTTGTGCAGTCCGCGTCCGTAGACCAGAGCCGCCGCCGTGTGACCGGAGACGACCTCGACCCGGCCGCCGACCAACGGAAATCCCTGCGCCACCAGCTCCGGCACGAACGGAGCAAACGCCACCTTTCCGGCGAACCACGGTTTCACCGTGTGATGATCGCTGGAGAGCACATCGGTGAGATGATCGGCCATGAGCGATCTCACGTGCGTGTCGACGAGCGACGCGACGAGAACTCGCTCCGCCTTCGCACCGTCGGATCCGGCCGTGAAGTATCGGTTCCCCATCCAACCTGTCGAGGCGGCAACGACCAGCCCCGCAGCGTAGGCGAGTCGTCGCAGGTTGCGAAGGTTGCTCACGCGAGGAATCAGAGGCGTCGCCTGCGTCCCCTGCGCCGCCTGCGCGCGTGCCCAGGCCCGCAGCGCCTCCGGCGCTTCGTACGTCGGGAGTGCGTCTCTTATGGTCTCACCCATGGAACGTGGCGGTTGTGATGTCATCCGTACTCCTCTTCGAACGTCACGAAGTTGCTGAGCAGTCCTGCGAGTCGGGCCCGCGCCCGTGAGAGCCGCGACATCACCGTGCCAAGCGGAACCTCGGTGATCGTCGCTATCTCGTCGTACGTGCATTGCTGGAGCTCGCGAAGTATCAGCGTTTCGCGCAGCCCATCCGGTAAGGCGGCTATGGCTTCGCGAACACGGCGCTGCAACATCGAACGCCCTGCCTCGGCGTCCGGCTGCGCGGACTGGTCCACGAGCTGAAGTTCCGGAACGTCGTCGAACGCTACGGTCGCGACGCGCTGCTGTCGTCCGCCGTAGCACTCGCGACGCACGATCGCGAGCAGCCACGCGCGGGCGTCCGCATCGCTCCGAAGCGTGTGGATATAGCGCACGGCGCGAAGGATGGCTTCCTGCGTCGCATCCTCCGCTTCGTTGGCATCGCGCGTCAGGTAGTGCGCGAGCGTGTACGCCGCATTGAGGTGCGGAAGCACGACCCGTTCGAAGCGTGTTTCAGCGGACAACGATCTTTCCGGTCATCATCGGATGGATGGAGCAGAAGTAATCGTAGTCTCCCGGCTCCTTCAACACCACGTCGTACGACGCTCTGGTATCGAGCACGGGCGATGCGGCAAAAGCGACTTTCGTGCTTTGAATGCGATGCGGCACGTCATCATCATTTTTCCACGTAACGCGGTCGCCCTTTGTAACCTCGACGACCTTCGGCGTGAACGCGAAGTTCGCGATCGACACCACGCCTGGCTGCTGTTGCGCAGATGCAGCCGCAGCGGGCACGCTGGCGCGCGCGGCCGCTTCACCCGCCGCCATCGCCGCATCTGGCGAAGCGCCCGACAGGGTGTCGTTGACAATGGCAAGATGCGTGTGCTTCGCTAGATAGGTGACCCGCGTGATTCCAAGTACATCCTTCAACTGACCGGCCGGCACCCCCATCGGTCCCGGCGCTGGCGCCGTGCCCGGGCGCGGCTGCGGAAATGCCGTCGAAAGCGCCGTGTGAAAGGTCACGTTCCCCTCCACTTTTTGCATGGTCTGGTGGATGTGACCGTTGAGCACCGTCACCGAGCCGAACTTCTTGAGATACGACAGCGCCACTGCGCCATCATCGGTTCCCCATCCCCATGCCGGATATACGGTCCACAACGGGACGTGCGCGAACACGACGATCGGCGTGCTTGCGGCAAGATGCTTCACATCCTTTTCGAGCCACTCGAGCTGATCCTGTCCGAGCGAGCCGAGTCCGCCGGCCTTGAGATTGAACACGTTCACGAGCCCGATGAAGTGCACGCCGCTGTGGTCGAAGCTGTACCACCCGCCGGCGCCGCCCGCGCGCTGCGAGGCCTTGCCGTAGCGATCGAGATACTGGCGGCCGTTGTCCGTGCCGACATCGTGCTCGCCGGGAACGAAAAACACATCCTTCGCGCGCGAATCGCGAAGCACCTGATCCGCCGTGTCGAACTCGGACGCCTTCGCGAGCTGGCTGATGTCGCCCGTGTGCAGAAGAAACGCGGGCGCGACCGGCAGCGCGTTTATCTTCGTGATCGCCGCCTGCATGGTCGCGGTGACATCGGCATTCGCAGCCTTGCTGAATCCGATGTGGCTGTCGCTGATCTGCACGAAGAACAGATCGTTCTTTCCGGGTTTCCTCGCTCCGAGAGGACCGGATTTCGGAACACCGCCACTCATGGTCCAGAGAAGCCCGGTGCCCGCCCACGCCATGCAATTGAGAAAGCCGCGGCGATCGACATCGCCGGCGAGGAGATCGATTTCGGTCGTTTCGGAGTTATCGGTCATGTTCATCCAACGGATCGAGGAGATTGATGGGGACGGTTACCAGACCTCGATCTGCTCGATTTTATTCCCCAACCGAAACTCTTCCCTTACGGCTGCGCCCCCACGATCGATTTCTCGTAGCACAGACACTCCTGCTTCCCTTCGTACATCCCGTAATTCGGGATGCGCACGTAGCCGAGCTTCTCGTACAGGGCAATGGCCGCGTGCTGCAGGGGGCGCGTCTCCAGCCGCAGGGCGGCGTACCCGCTCTCGCCGGCCATCCGCTCGAGCATCACCAGCATCGCCTTCGAGTAGCCGCGTCCCCGATGCTCGGGATCCACGAACATCCGCTTGATCTCGGCGATCCCCGGGCCGAGCGGACGGAACGCCCCGCACGCAACCGCCCGGCGTTCGACGCGACCAATGAAGAATCCGCTTCCGGGAACCATCACGTCCTCCGGCTTGAAGTTTCCGGATCCATCGATCGCGTGATCGTAGAGCTTGGTGACCTCGACGGTCATGGCCCTGATGAGTGCGGCTGCCTCTGGCTCGCGTGGATCGATGCGCGAGATCTCGAGGCTAGGCGATTTGTGAAGCATCGGCTGGCGGTCGGTGGGGGAAGTGGCGACGACTGAAATATCGCCCTTCGGCGGCACGGTTCAACTCAAAGTAGATTCATCAGGATGACCGTCCCTCCTGCCAGCGTACCGTCCACGCCTGCACCCGCCACGTGTCCGAGCTGCGGCGGACCCGCGAGCGGACACTTCTGCGCGAGTTGCGGCTCTCCCCTGGCGGGCGCGCGCTGCGCAGCCTGCGCAACCATCCTCACTCCGGGCGCAAAGTTCTGCCATCGCTGCGGGACCGCAGCCGGTGCAGGGGGTGGCCCGCGCCACGATGCGAGCTCGGCGACACTTCCCTGGGCGATCGCCGGAATCGCGCTCGTGTGTCTTATCGCGCTGATCGCGGGCCAGCGCTTTCGTTCGACGCCGCCCGTCGATGCCGCGCAGGCCCAGGGAGCTCCGCAGGGCGGCGACGCCGACGGCGGCCCCGCAGCCGACGCCGACGCGCCCGGCGTACGCGCGCCGGACATCTCGAGCCTGTCTCCGCGCGAGCGCGCCGATCGGCTGTTCGATCGCATCATGCGTCTCGACACCGAGGGCAAGAAGGACAGCGTTCAGTTTTTCGCTCCGATGGCTATCTCCGCCTATCAGATGATCCCGAATCCCGACGCCGATGCCCGCTTCGACATGGGGCGGATAGCCGAAGTTGCGGGGGCGCTTCCTGCCGCAAAGAGCGAGGCCGACAGCATCCTCGCTAAACAGCCGACACATCTGCTTGGGCTCGTGCTCGCGATGCAGGTCGCGCGCGCCAGCGGCGATGCCGCCGGCGCGGCCGCGTATCGCGCAAGGCTGCACTCCGCGCAGAAGTCCGAGCTCGCGAAGAAGCTCCCCGAGTACGACCGTCACACCGCCGACATTCGAGACGCGCTCGCGAGCAAGTAGCTCCGCGCGCGCTGCTCCCTGACCAGACACATGCCGATCACGACGATTCGCGTCGCCCATAGCCCGGACTCCGACGACGCCTTCATGTTCTATGCGCTCGCCGAGGGAAAGATCGATACGGGCGACCTGCGCTACGTACACGAGCTGCAGGACATCGAGTCGCTGAACCAGCGCGCCCTCAAGGCGGAGCTCGAGGTGACCGCGGTCTCGATTCACGCCTACGCGTACCTGACCGACCGCTACGCGCTTCTGCCTCACGGATCGTCCATGGGCGACCGGTACGGTCCGCGCCTCGTCGCGCGCACGCCGATGTCGCGCGCGGACGTACGCGGAAAGCGCATCGCCATTCCCGGTCCGCTCACCACCGCGTATCTCGCGATGCGCCTCTACGAGCCGAACTTCGAGGCGGTGATGACGCCGTTCGATCAAATCGAGGATGTCGTCGTGAACGGCGAGGTCGACGCCGGCCTCCTCATCCACGAGGGACAGCTCACCTTCGGCGACCGCGGTCTTCATCTCATCGCCGACATGGGCGAATGGTGGTTTCAGGAGACCGGCCTTCCCCTTCCCCTCGGCGGCAACGTCGTGCGAAAGGATCTCGGCCCTGATCTCATTCGCACCGTGTCCCGGCATCTGCGCGCGAGCATCGCGTACGGTCTCGAGCATCGCGTGAACGCACTCGACCACGCGATGCAGTTTTCGCGCGGCCTCGACCGCGGCAAGGCCGACACCTTCGTCGGCATGTACGTAAATGACTGGACGCTCGACTACGGCGATCGGGGGCGCGAGGCGGTTCGCGCCTTGCTCGCGCGGGGCGTCGAGAGCCGTTTGATCGACAAGCCCGTAAGGATCGAGTTCGTGGAAGATTAGTATTTACCAATCAACGCCAGTTACAGGGAAATAAGAGGTATCGTCCTCATACGCGACCTTGCGCACCATCGGCACGCGTGCGGATGTCACCCCAATGTGATCTGAATTGCTGAGGAACGTACGGCCCCGCTCTTTGACCCCCGGCGGTGCCAACTTTGCGTTGATGCCAGTCGTGGCTGAGACTCTGCTCGTAAGTCCGGAGCGGAGCGCGCGTGAAGCGCGCGCGCTCGCGGAGATCGTGCAGCGAATCAACCAGTCGCTCGAGCTCGATCGCGTATTCTCGCTCATCGTCCGGCATGCCGCGGAGCTTCTCCATGCGCGCGGCGCGCGGCTCGGGCTCGTCGAGGAAGACGCGATGGTGATCGCCGCGACGCACGGCGATCTGGGCGATCTCGCGGTAACAGCCTCCGATGCATTCGGAAGTTTCTCGTCGTCCGGCGAGCTCCCGCTGTGGGAGCGCCGCAGCGACGCGCCGGAGGTGGACAACATCGTCGCCGTGCCGTGCGTCGCGAATGGCCTCGTCATCGGCGCTATCAGCGTCTTCGATGTCCCCGAGCGCCGCTTCGATTCGCACGACGAAGAGCTGCTCCTCTCCCTCGCCAACCACGCGGCGATCGCCATCGACAACGCGCGCCTCTACCGTCAGTCGGTGCGCTCGATGGAGCACGCGAGCATCCTCGCGAGCTCCGCGCGAAGCCTCGCCATGCACCTCACGCCCGAGGAGATCTACGCGGACATCGAGCGCATCTCGAAGACATCGCTCGATGCGGATGGCCTGACGCTCTACCAGGCCGCGTCCACGCACGGCGTCGTGACCACGGCGGTGTCGTCGGGCTCCGGCAGCAATGTCGCGAGCCTCGCCTTGCCAAACTTCTGGAACGTCACGGGCGGCGCAGTGATGCTCACCGGCGTCCCGCGCTTTCTGCACAATCTCGACTCGGTTGTCGATGATTCGATTCGCGCCGTCCTCGAGGACGCCGGCATTTGTTCGCTTGCCTTCATCCCGCTCGGCGCCGAGGGACGACTGCAGGGGTTGCTGGTGCTTCGCTACCTGACTCCTCAATCCTTCGATGACGAGCAGCGCACGCTTCTCATCGACTTCGGCGGTCACTGCGCGCTCGCGCTGCGCAACGCGCTCCTGCTCGAGCGAGTGGAGCAGCGCGCCAAACGCCTCGCCGCGGTCGCAAGGGTGCAGCAGGCGATCGCCGCTGCCGTCTCGCTCGAGGAGGTGTATGCCGAGAGCTATCGCGCCGTCGCATCGATCGTGGATGCGCCGTGCTTCGTACTGATGCGCCACGACGAGCAGCACGATGTGCTCATCCCCGAGTTCGTCGTGACGAACGGCATCGAGGAATTCCCGGATGGCGCAGGAAGCATCGCAATCGCTCGGGGAGATCTCCCCGCGAACAGCATCGTCGTGGCATTCGAGACGGGTGAGCCAATCGTCTCCAGCGCTGCGGACGCCGGCGACTCGCGAACATGCGTGCATCCCGGCATGGCAGTCGTGCTGAGCGCGCCGATCGTCAACGGCGAGCGGGTGCTCGGGGTGCTGCAGGCGCAGTCGAACAGCCCCGATGCGTACGACACGGAAGTCGTCGATATCGTGATGCTCATCGCTCGGCAGGCCGGCACCGCGATCGCGCGCGCGCAGGCGACGGCGGCGGAACGTGCGGCGAACGAGCGATCGCGCGCACTCGCGGTGGCGCTCGAGGCGATGGACCAGCCGGTGCTGATTCGCTCGCGCGACGACATCGTTCTCTATGCCAATGGCGCAGCGCTCCGCGAATACGGCTATTCGCGTGATGAGCTCATCGGACTATCGTCGCACGCGCTCACCGTTCTCCCGACCGTGCGGGCGCACGACCACACGCGAGAGGCGCCGCGCGAGGATCTCGCGGCGTCCGGCTCCTGGTCTGGAGAGCTTCTGCTCCACCGCAAGAACGGCACGGAATTCCCGGCCTGGTTGAGCATCAACAACATCGTGAACGACGAAGGCGAGATCACCGCCAGCGTCATCACCACGCGCGACATGACCGAGGAGCGCCGCGTCGCCGAGCAGCTCCGACAATCGGAGAAGCTCGTCGCGCTCGGGGAGCTGGTCGCGGGCGTCGCCCACGAGGTGAACAATCCGCTCACCGGCATCTCCGCCTTCGCGCAACTGCTCCAGGAAGACCGCCTCACGCCCGACCAGCTCGAGGCGGCGCAGATGATCAAGCGCGAGGCTGATCGCGCCGTCTCCGTGATCCGCGACCTCCTCACCTTCGCGAGAAAGACCGGACCGCGCAGCGTCCCGATCGACATGAACGAGCTCATCGAGCAGACGATGCGTCTGCGCACCTACGGGCTTCGCACGGCGGGGATCGAGCTGCGTCAGGAGCTCTCCCCGTCGCTCCCCCGCGTGCGCGGCGACGACCGCCAACTCCAGCAGGTGCTGCTCAATCTCGTCGTCAACGCCGAGCACTCCGTTGCGAATTGTCCCAAGCGCATCATCACCCTGCGCACGAGCGCGGGTGCCGGACGAGTGATCGTCGAAGTGTCAGATACTGGTCAGGGCATGTCCGTTGAGGTGCAGAAGCGTATATTCGAGCCATTCTTCACGACGAAGCCGGAAGGCGCGGGCACCGGACTCGGCCTTAGTGTCAGCTTCGGCATCGTCCAGACGCACGGCGGCATGCTCACCGTGCATAGCGCACCCGGTGCTGGCGCGACATTCCGCCTCACGTTGCAGATCGACGAGACCCTCGTATGACGCTCAAGTTGATGTCCAACGAAAGTGCCGCAGTCACGCCGGAGGCCGTCGAGCCGGCCGCGATCGCTCGCATCATCGTCGTCGATGACGAGGCGGCCATCCGCACGGCACTCTCGCGCTTCCTCAAGATCCGCGGCTTTCACGCGGTGCCCGTCGCCTCCGGCGCGGCGGCGCTCGAAGCGATGCGGCATCAGCGCTTCGAAGCGATGGTGTGCGACGTTCGCATGCCGGGAATGACGGGGCTGGAGCTCATCACGCCCGCGCTCGCGCAGGAGCCCGATCTCGCAATCGTGATGTTGTCGGCCGTGAACGACGCGGTCACCGCCAGCACGGCGCTCGCGCGTGGCGCGACCGCCTATCTGGTGAAGCCCATCGAGCTCGCGGACCTCCATCGCGAGGTCGTCGACGCACTCGCTCGGCGCTCGCGCATTCTCGAGCATCGCCGCGCCGAACAGGCGGCACTCGCCGATGCGGCCCGAAAGCTGGAGGTCATGGAGCGCGATCGCTTGTCGCTCGAGATGATCACCGTCGATGTCGCCCACTCCGTCATCAGTGCGATGGAGGCCAAAAGCCTCTACATGAAGGGACACTCGGAGCGCGTCGCTTCGCTCGCGGTCAGCATCGCTCTGCATCTCGGACTCGACGACGCGACCGTCGAGGCGGTTCGCATCGCCAGCCTTCTCCACGATGTGGGCACGGCGGGAGTCAGCGAGATCGTGCTCGCCAAGGCGGGCGAGCTCAGCTCGGAAGAGATGAACCACGTGCGCGAGCACGTCCGCATCGGAATGCAGATCCTGTCCCCCCTGCGCTACCTGGGCCGCGCGCTCGACTACGTGTGCGACCACCACGAGCACTTCGACGGGGGCGGCTATCCCCGGGGGGTGGCTGGTGAGGCTATCTCGTTGGGGGGACGTATCATAGCATCCGCGGACGCCTACGACGCCCTGACGTCCGCACGCCCGTACCGCGAAGCCGTTGCTCCCCTGGCGGCAGTGGCGACGATCAAAACTCGCGCGGGTACCCTGTTCGACCCTGTCGTCGTGCTCGCGCTCGACGCGGTCATCGCGAAGCGAGAGGAAACGCGAATCGCCTGAGCACGCTGTGAATCTTCACTATCCCCAACATGGTAGTGGAGCCGCGCGTATGAAGGCAGCGTTCGTCCTTTCACCCGTGTCCGCTTCGTGAAGAGAGTTTGTTTGATCGCAGGGATTGTGCTGAGCGCCGGATGTGCGGGCACGCCATCGGTAGCCGGCGTGGCGGGCACCGCACCCGCACCCAACAAGGAATGGACGCCACCTCCCCCGCCTCGCGACTCGCTTCCCGCAAGCCCGACGTCCTTTCCCCCTGACCTGCTCTCACGCGCGAACACGCTGACGCTGGGGGACGTCGTCGACCTGGCGCTGCGCAACAATCCCGAGACCCAGATCTCGTGGGCGAACGCGCGCGCGGCAGCGGCCGCCTACGGCGGGTCGAAGGGGCTGTACTACCCCACGATCGATGCGGAGATCGGCGTCACGCGCCTGAAATCCTCACCCACGTTCAGCAACGACAGCGTGCTCCGTCCCTCGCTCACGCAAACGAACTACGGACCCTCCGTGTCCGTGAGCTGGCTGATCGCCGATCTCGGCGGGCGCGCCGGCACGATCGAGTCTGCGCGCCAGGCGCTGATCGCGGCCAACTGGACCCACAACGCGACGCTCCAGAATGTCGTGCTCGAGGTCGAGAGCGCGTACTTCAACTACATGGCGAACAAGGGGTTGGTCGAATCGGAGCGCTTGAGCGTAAAGGAGGCCGAAACGAGTCTTCAATCGACCCAGGAGCGCCAGCGCGTCGGCCTCGCGACGATAGCCGATGTTCTCCAGGCGAAAACCGCGTACTCGCAGGCGACGCTCACCCTCGAGACCACCGAGGGTGATCTGCAAACGACACGCGGCGCGCTCGCCGCGGCGATGGGACTACCGGCCAACGCCCCCTACGACATCGAGGCGGCACCGGCCACGAACGTCGGGCCGGCGACCGACAGCGTCGACGCGCTCATCGAGCAAGCCGTGAGCAGCCGTCCGGATCTCGCGTCCGCCCAGGCGCAGTACCGCCAGGCCGTCGGCAACGTGCGCGCCGCGCGCGGGAATCTTTTCCCCTCGATTCAGGCAACCGGAACCGGTGCCCGCACGTACGTACAAACGCTCCCCGGCGGCGCCACCAATTACACTCTGACGCTGGGACTCGCGATTCCCATTTTCTCCGGCTTCTCACGCCAGTACGCGGTGACCCAGGCGCGCGCCGAAGCCGACGCGGCGCTCGGTCGTGCGGCATCGGTCAAGCAGCAGGTGACCTTTCAGGTGTTCAGCTCCTATTACGCGCTACAAACCGCGGCCAAGCGGGTAAATACAGCGGATGATCTGCTCGCGAGCGCGCAGTCGTCGGAGGACGCCGCGCTCGGCCGCTACCGCGCCGGCGTCGGCCTGTTCGTCGATCTGCTCACGGCGCAGAGCGCACTCGCCACCGCGCGAGCGCAGCAGGTGCAGTCGCGCTGGGTCTGGCAAACCGCGCTCGCGCAGCTCGCTCACGACACCGGCGTTCTCGACACGAGCGGCGGCGCCAACATTCGCGTCACCCCGGACACCACTCGAGAGGCACCGCCGCAATGATCGATCGTTGTTCGCTTCGCACTATTGCCACCATGGTCGCCGCGACCGCGCTTCTCGCCTGCGGCAAGAAGGCGCCGCCGTCCACTCCCGCGGTACCGGTGACCGTCGGCAAGGCCGAGCTGCGCACCGTGCCCTACGTGCTGCAGGCCAACGGCACCGTCGAGCCGATGCAAACCGTCGCGATCGAGCCGCAGGTGGGCGGGATCATCACGAAGATCCTGTTCAAGGAAGGAGACGATGTGAAAGAGGGGCAGCCCCTCTTCGAGATCGACACGCGCTCGTACCAGGCGACGCTCGACCAGGCGGAGGCGGTAGTCGAGCGCGACCGCGCGCAGCTCGCGAGCGCCAACTCCGATGTCTCGCGCTACAGCGCGCTCGTCGACAAGAACTACGTCACCTCGCAACAGATGGAGCAGGTGAAAACCACCGCCGCAATGCTCAAGGCCACGCTCGCATCGGATCAGGCCGCGGCGCAGCAGGCGCGGCTCAACTATCAGTACGCGACCATCCGCTCGCCGATCTCCGGACGCGCGGGCAGCCTGCAGGTTCGCAGCGGGTATCTCGCGAAGGTCCCCGCCACGACGCCCCTCGTCACGATCAACCAGATCCATCCAATCCTCGTGCGCTTCGCGGTGCCTGCCGCGAGCCTGCAGCGCATTCGCCAGTACGCCTCCACCACCCTTCCGGTGAGCGCGCACCCGGTCAGCTCGCCGGGCACGTCGAGCTCCGGCATGCTCTCCTTCGTCGACAACGCCATCGACACGACGACGGGAACGATCCTCCTCAAGGGCACCTTCGAGAACAAGGATGGCGCGCTCTGGCCTGGCGAGTTCGTGACCACGTCGCTCCAGCTGTACCAGCAGCAGAACGCGATCGTGGTCCCTACGCAGGCCGTCGTCGAGGGACAGAACGGGAACTACATCTTCGTGATCAACGCGGACAGCACCGCTACCCAGCGTGAGATCACCGTCGACCGTGCAGCGGGCGACGTCACGATCATTTCGCAGGGCGTGAAGCCTGGCGAACAGGTCGTCACGGATGGCCAGCTGCGATTGAATACGGGAACCAAGGTTCAGATCAAGCCGCCCACTGGCGGAGATCAGCAGAGGCCGGGATGAGTATATCAGCGCTGTTCATCAGACGTCCCGTCATGACGACGCTTGTCATGGCGGGCATTCTTCTCTTCGGAATCGTCTCCTACCGCAACCTCGCGGTAAGCGATCTGCCCACCGTCGATTATCCCACCGTCTCGGTGAACGCATCGCTTCCCGGTGCGAGCCCGGAGACGATGGCGTCATCGGTCGCGACACCACTCGAGAAACAATTCTCGACGATCGCCGGCATCGACGCGATGACCTCGCAGAGCGCGCTCGGCTCCACGAGCATCACGCTGCAGTTCGCGCTCGACCGCAACATCGATGCGGCCGCCGCGGACGTGCAGGCCGCGATCTCGCAGACGCTCCGGCAGCTGCCGCAGAACATCGTCCCGCCCTCGTACCAGAAGGTCGACCCGTCGGCCGCTCCGATCCTCTATTTCGCGCTGCGCTCGACGACCCTCCCGCTCTCCCAGCTCGACGAATACGCCGAGACGTTTCTGGCGCAGCGCATTTCGATGGTGTCGGGCGTCGCGCAGGTGCAGGTGTACGGCTCCCAGAAGTACGCGGTGCGCATCCAGCTCGACCCGCAGGCCATGGCGACGCGGAAGATCGGCATCGATGAGGTCGCCGACGCGGTGAATACCGGCAACGTCAATCTTCCGACGGGCGTGCTGTGGGGCACCGACAAGGCGTACACGGTGCAGGCGAATGGACAGCTCTCCAACGCAAAGGATTTTAGTCCGCTCATCGTCGCCTACAAGAACGGGGCGCCCGTTCGCCTGCAGGACATCGGCACCGTCATCGACGGCGTGCAGGACAGCAAGGTCGCGAGTTGGTTCAACGGCCAGCGCGCCATCGTGCTCGCGGTGCAGCGGCAGCCCGGAACCAATACGGTCGAGGTGGCGAGGCTCGTCAAGGCGGCGATGTCGCAGATGGAGAGCCAGTTCCCCGGCTCGGTCACCGTGCAGACGCTCTACGACAAGTCGCTGACGATCGAAGCGTCCGTCACCGACGTGAAGTTCACGCTGATGTTGACACTGTTTCTCGTCGTGCTCGTGATCTTCATTTTCCTCCGCAACATCTCCGCGACGATAATCCCGAGCCTCGCGCTGCCGATGTCGCTCGTCGGCACGTTCGCGGTGATGTACATGCTCAACTACAGCCTCGACAATCTCTCGTTGATGGCGCTCACGCTGTCGGTCGGCTTCGTCGTCGATGACGCCATCGTCATGCTCGAGAACATCGTCCGCCACATCGAGAAGGGCGAGCCGGTGTTCGAGTCCGCGCTCGTCGGCTCGCGCGAGATCGGCTTCACGATTCTCTCGATGACAATGTCGCTCGTCGCGGTATTCGTGCCGGTGCTCTTCCTCGGGGGCCTCGTCGGCCGTCTCTTCCACGAATTCGCGGTAACGATCGGCGCGTCGATCATCGTCTCGGGATTCGTGTCGCTCACGCTCACGCCGATGCTGTGCAGCCGCTTCCTCAGGCCGAAGCACGAAGAGACGCACAACCGCCTCTTCGTGATCACCGAGCGGGCGTACGAAAAGACGCTGCACTTCTACATGCGTACCCTCGCCTGGGTCATGGACCACCGCCCCTACGCGCTTGCGTTCTCGGCCCTCATCCTGCTCGGCACCATCGGGCTGGGCGCAATCGTACCGAAGGGATTTCTGCCGAGCGAGGACACGTCGCAGCTCAGCGGCACCACGGAAACCGAGCAGGGCACCTCGTTCGACGCGATGGTTGCGCACCAGAAACAACTCGCCGCGATCGTGTCGAAGGATCCCAACATCGCGGGATTCATGTCATCGGTGGGTGCGGGCGGACGGTCGCCGACGATCAACCAGGGCCGGCTGTTCATGCACCTCAAGGATCCGTCCGATCGTTCGCTCGATGCAGACGGGGTGGCGCGTGAGCTCACGCGAAAGCTCTCCGCGGTGCCCGGCACGCGCATCTACATCACGAACCCGCCCCCCATCAACATCGGCGGCCGATCGAGCAAGAGCCTCTATCAGTTCACCCTGCAGGCCACCGACATCGCGACGCTGTACCATTACGCCGGCGTCATGGAGCAGAAGCTGCACGCACTGCCGGGCCTCACGGACATCACGAGCGACCTGCAGATCAAGAATCCCCAGGTCTCCGTGGACATCAATCGCGATCGCGCCTCGTCGCTCGGCATCACCGCAAATACGATCGAGGATGCGCTCTACAACGCGTACGGCGCACGGCAGGTGTCCACGATCTACACGCCCAACAATCAGTACTGGGTCGTCATGGAGCTCGAGTCGCAGTACCAGAAGAATCTGGATGCCCTCGGCCTCCTCTATGTTCACTCGGCAACGGGCGACCTCGTTCCGCTCGGCTCGCTCGCGAAGGTCTCGCCGAGCACCGGGCCGGCGACGGTGAATCACTCGGGACAGCTGCCCTCGGTCACGCTCTCCTTCAACCTGCAGCCGGGCGTGTCGATTGGAACGGCGGTAAACGACGTCAACCGGATTGCAGCCCTGACCCTTCCGTCGAGCGTCACGACCGCATTCTCGGGTACCGCCCAAGCCTTCCAGGCGGCCCAGCAGGGGCTGCTCGTGCTTCTCGTGCTCGCGATCCTCATCATCTACATCGTGCTCGGGATTCTGTACGAGAGCTTCGTCCACCCGATCACCATTCTCACCGGCCTTCCATTCGCCGGCTTCGGTGCGCTTCTCACGCTGTGGATCTTCCACATGGAGCTCAGCGTGTACGCCTTCGTCGGCATCATCATGCTGGTCGGCCTCGTGAAGAAGAACGCGATCATGATGATCGACTTCGCGATCGAGGCGGAGCGCAGCGAGGGAAAGTCGGCGCGTGACGCCATCCTCGAGGCGTGCAGCGTACGATTTCGTCCCATCATGATGACGACGATGGCCGCTCTGATGGGCACGCTACCCATTGCCCTGGGCGCGGGTGCCGGCGCCGAGTCGAGGCGTCCGCTGGGCGTGGCGGTGGTGGGAGGGCTCGCGTTTTCCCAGATCATCACGTTGTACGTAACGCCCGTGTTCTACACCTATCTCGACGCGCTCCAGAAACGCTTCGAGCGGGCCGAGCACCGACTCGAGGATCGAGCCCACGGGACGCTCGGGGGCGCCACGCCACTCCCGGCGAGCGGGGACTAAACGATCGCCGGAGATCCGCGGCCGTCTGACGCTTGACGTTTGTTTCGATCCGTGATATGGGGTGTTCTACCGGAACAGTCGCTATGATTCCGCGGTTCAATAGCGCAGGTCGCGGGGCATGCGATCTGCAACCCGTGATTCGAAAATATCCTCTTGAAGACGCTCTTACGGATCGTGAGCTTCGTGATCAATAACATGAAAGGAGGCAGGCATGCCGCGTGGTGATGAGTTCAACGAGAAGCTCTATCTGTCGGAGCACGAGGACGACGAAGAGGACATCGGATACGGTGGTGGCGGCGGCGCTTCCTACGACGACGATGATGACGAGGAAGGCACCGGCTGGGGAATGACGAAGACCACCGGCGAAGAGCTCTGGGACAGCACGGACGACGAAGAGGATGAGGACGGCGAGACGCCTGCCGTCATCATCGAAGAGGAAGAAGAGGACGACGTCGCGCCCCTCACCTCGGCGCGCGCCTCTCGCGCGGCGAGCAAGGCGGAGCGGCAGGATGCGAAGAGCGCCGCGGCGGCCGCTGGAAACGGGAACGTGGCCTCGTCGTCGGGAGCAAAGGGCGCGTCCAAGTCGGCTGCTGCGCCCGCGAAGAAGTCGGCGCCGGCCGCGAAAAGCGCTCCCGCGCCCAAGAAGGCCGTTGCGAAGAAGGCCGTAGCCAAGAAGGCGCCCGCAAAGAAGGCCGTTGCGAAGAAGAAGGCTCCATCGAAAAAGAGCAGCGCCAGGAAGCCATCGGCGAAGAAAGCGCCCGCAAAAAAGGCGGTCGCCAGAAAGAGCGCTCCGAAGAAGGGTGGGGCGAAAAAGGGTGCCAAGAAGGCCGCCCGGCGGAAATAGCTTCGTCTAACGGTTCGGCGGTGAAAACGGCGGGGAGCGCGATTGTGCTTCCCGCCGTGTTCGTACGCCCTATATTGATGACCCATGGCCGAATCGCCCGTCCCACTCCTCCGCGCGCACTCGCGGCACGCGCCGTGGAACTCGCGCGGGCTCGCGGCCCACGCCACGGCGCTCGTCGACGCAGCGGGCATGCGCCCGACGAATGGCGCCGCACGCGCGGAGCCGAGCGCCCGCGCGGTTCGGTTCTACGTGTCGACCGGTCTGCTCGACCATCCGGATGGCACGGGCACGGCGGCGACGTACGGCTACCGGCATCTGCTGCAGCTCCTCTTCATCAAGATCCGGCAGCGCGAGGGGCTCACGCTCGAAAAGATCAAGGGCGAGGTGGTCCTGCTCACAGGCGATGCGCTCGAGCGTCGCGTCGCATCGTCGCTCGCACCCGCGCTCGGCGCGCGCGCGGATAGCGTCGTCGCGGACAACGGCGCGCACGACGGCGTGTGGCATCGCGTCCAGGTGGCCGACGGGATCGAGCTTCACGTGCGCGACG
Organism: Gemmatimonadaceae bacterium; assembly: GCA_035286525.1. Classification (GTDB taxonomy): domain Bacteria; phylum Gemmatimonadota; class Gemmatimonadetes; order Gemmatimonadales; family Gemmatimonadaceae; genus FEN-1250. Next base: position 17,773 of record DATHJR010000262.1, read on the forward strand.
ATTCGCCCGCGTCGAGCGAGGATGCGGTGATGGCGATGCGCGAAGCCGTGCGCGCGGCGCTCGGACGCGCGGATATTCGCTAGGAGTCGCGCACGACAAGTGGCTGACATTCCGGAAACTCTGCGGGTAGCCCTCGCTGGTCGCTACGCGATCGACCGCGAACTGGGAAGCGGAGGGATGGCCGTCGTCTACGCCGCGCGCGACCTGAAGCATCATCGCGCCGTGGCCATCAAGGAGGTGCGCCCCGAAGTCGCAGCTGTGTTTGGTGCAAGTCGATTTCTTCGAGAGTTCGGCATTTCCGCGAGCCTGCAGCATCCGCACGTGCTCACTCTGATCGATTCGGGTGACGCGGCGGGAATGCTCGACTACGTCATGCCTCTCGTGGAAGGTGAATCACTTCGTGAACGCCTTAGACGCTGCGGTCGCCTCGGCATCACCGATACCGCACGCATCCTGCGCGACGTGCTGGATGCACTTTCGTATGCGCACGAACAGGGCGTCGTGCATCGTGATCAAGCCCGAGAACATCATGCTCTCGGATCAACACGCATTCGTCATGGATTTCGGCATCGCGAAGGCAGCGAGTATCGCCACGCAAATCGACTCCACCACGTCCGGCGTCGCGACGGCCGTGGGGATCGCGATTGGAACGCCGGCGTACAAGTCCGCCGAACGCGCCCCCCAACTTCACACGGAAGGACGACAGCCGGCGCATCGGCATTGGTGCTCATGATGTAGTCGGCGAGGTTGCTGTTGATCGGGGCTCCATAGCGCTTGTCGTATCATGCCTGCTCGAACAACGCCATGCTGATCTCCATAACCACCTCTCCTTCGATTTGGAACGATGGAGAGAGCAGTGTTCATATTCTTCGCGCTATCCAGTCCTTGGGCACGGCATGCCCGCCGCCAGCCAGGCCTGTAACGCCTTAACGAACTCCTCATGCGAGAGCGGTGGCGTGGTACGATGGGCGCCCGGAGCCCAGGCCCACAGCACGAGAGGGTCGCTCTTCATGTGCTCGATAACCTGCTTTCCGCTCCGACGGCCACCGTTCCGAGCTGGGTCCTTCATTTCCTGACAGATCTGCGTCTTGGTCAGCCCTTGCCACTTCATCGACAAGGGTGCCAGGCGCCAGGTCGCGACGCCCGGAACGAAACCGTCGGCTGTGTTCGTCGCCTGGTGGCATGCCTGACACTGTTGGGTGGGCGCGCCGTGGCCATCCTTCCCACGGACCACGAGTGGTTGATGAAGGATGGCAGCATCCGTCTGCCTTGGAGAATTGTCCTGGTGGCAGTTCATGCATCGCGCGTGCATGACGACGCTCGCTACGGGATCGAACTGCGTCGAGCGTGTCGTTTGAGCTGCGGCGCTGGAGCTGAAAGCCGCGAGCAAAAGGAGGACGGAGACGGATGCCGCACGCGCGGCGCTCTTGATCGCCGCGCGAATCCGTGTGTAAGTCCCGCACCGGCAGATGTTGCCCGACATGGCCTGATCGATATCCGTGTCGGTGGGCGCGGGGATCTTCGCGAGCAACGCCGCGGCGGCCATGATCTGGCCGGACTGACAGTAACCGCACTGGACGACCTCGAGATCGAGCCATGCCTGCTGGATCCTCCTGCCACTTGGCGTGGCACTGATCCCCTCGATCGTGGTGATCGCGTGACCGACGGCGGAGCTCACCGGCATCACGCAAGAGCGGCGAGGACTACCATCGACGTACACCGTGCACGCGCCACACAGCGCAGCGCCGCAGCCGAACTTGGTCCCAGTCATGGCGAGCAGGTCGCGCAATACCCACAACAGCGGCATGTCCGCGGGCGCGTCCACCGTGTGATCGTTGCCGTTGATTTTCAGCGTAACCATCGCCACCCCTCCACTAGTGTAACGGTCGCCGCGCCGCCGCTCGTCTACGACGGTTGCAACTGGTCTTTAACCGGCAGCCGCCGGATGCGTTTTCCCGTGGCCGCATAGATCGCATTCGTAACGGCAGGCATGACGGCCGAGGTGCCCGGTTCCCCTATCCCGCCCGGTGCCTCGCCACTCGCTACGAGGTGAACATCGATCGTTGGCACCTCATTGATCCGCAGCACGCGGTAATCGTTGAAGTTGCGCTGCTCAACACGGCCGTTCCTGAACGTGATTTCACCGAACAGCGCCGCACTGATGCCGAATGTGATCCCGCCCTCGAGCTGCGCCCGCACCGTGTCCGGGTTGACGATGATTCCGCAATCGACGGCCGCGACGACGCGCTCGACGCGCACTTCGCCCGTCGGCGCGACTCGGACCTGCGCCACCTGAGCGATGTAGCTCCCGAACGCGTGCAGCAGCGCGACGCCGCGACCGCTTCCTGGAGGTAACGGCTGACCCCATCCGGCCTCGCGGGCCGCCACATCGAGCACCGCGCGCGCTCGTGGCGCGTCGAGCAAAGCGCGCCGATAGGCTACCGGGTCTCGCCCGGCTCTAATCGCCAGCTCGTCGATGAAGCTTTCGACGACGAAGATGTTGTGGGTCGGGCCGACACCGCGCCAGAACGCTGTTGGAATACCGCGCGGTTCCTGACGGACGTACTCCACTCGAATGTTGGGCAACGCGTAAGGCGGCTCGGCCGCACCCTCCACCGCATCGGTATCGAGCCCCTTCACCGACGCTACCAGTTGGTGCACGCCCGCGGCCCGGAGCACCCGCAGGTTCTTTGGAAATAAATGGAAAACGACACGATCGAGAATCGAGGAGCCGACGACTTTGTGCGTCCAGGCGATCGGGACACCGTGCTTGTTGAGTCCGGCCGCGATTCGATCGTAGTAGTAGGGGCGATACATGTCGTGCTGGATGTCTTCCTCGCGTGTCCACACGACTTTGACGGGCCCGGCGACGTGCTGCGCGATCTGTACTGAGCGCACGATGAAGTCAACCTCGAGGCGCCGCCCGAAGCCGCCACCCAGCAAGTGGTTGTGCACGCGTACCTGATCTTTGGACAAGCCGGTAACTTTCGCGGCCGCAGTTTGGGTCAAGGTGGGCACCTGCGTTCCGACCCAGAGATCGCAGCCGTCAGGGCGCACATGAACGGTGCAGTTCACGGGTTCCATGGTAGCATGAGCGAGGAACGGTACTTCGTACACGGCCTCTACCTTCTGCACCGCGTGCGCCATAGCCTGTTCGACGTTCCCGTCGGAGCGCGCGACGTGTCCCGTGCGTTCTGAAGCTTCCGCCAGGTCGTGGATAAGGTCGGCGGTCGTGAGCTTCGCGTTCGGCCCGTCGTCCCATCGAATCTCGAGTGCTGCGAGTCCCTGCTCCGCCGCCCACATGTGATCGGCAACGACCGCCACAGCATCGTCGAGCCGCACGACTTGGCGTACGCCGGGGATTGCGAGCGTCCTGGTGGAATCGAGCGCGGCGAGCTTGCCGCCGAACACAGGACAGGCCGCGAGCGTGGCGATCTTCATCCCCGGGATCTGGACGTCGATGCCGAACTGCGCCTTACCGGTAACTTTGTCGGGCGCGTCCAGGCGTTTTGCCGGCGTGCCGATCAGCTTGAACTCTTTCGGGCTCTTGAGCGGCACGTCCTTGGGTGTCGGCAGCTTCGCCGCCGCGTCAATGAGCTCGCCGTAGCCGAGGCTCTTACCACTGGGCCGATGAATCACGCGGCCGCTCGCTGCTGCACAGGTCGTCGGGTCGACATGCCAGGTCGCCGCAGCTGCGGCGATCATCAAGGCACGCGTCGTGGCTCCAGCGTGGCGCAGCGGCTCCCAATTGCCGCGCACCGAAGTCGAGCCGCCCGTCTCTTGCACTCCGAAGAACGGTTCGGCGTAGCGCGCGTCATCTGGTGGTGCGTGCTCGAGCCGCACCTGCCGCAGATCCACCTCCAGTTCTTCCGCGAGGATCATCGGCATCGACGTATACGTGCCCTGACCCATTTCGACTTTGTGCATGATCAGGACGATCCGCCCGTCACGCTCGATGCGGATGAACGCGTTCGGCGCAAATGCGGGCGCTGCCTTCTGGGGGACGCGCGTCAGGCCGGGCACGTGGAAGCTCACAAGCAGACCACTGCCGGCCACCAGGCTCACCGAAAGAAATGTGCGGCGCGACACGACGGTCCCAGCACCGTCACCATCGACCGAGTCTAATTGTTTTCTCGCCATGTCGAGGTTCCTTGAAGTTCCCCTACCAACTCAGCCGGCCGAATTCTTTGACCGCCGCATCCAAAGCTTCTTCATGGTGCCGCTCCTTTCTGGTTGCTCGATGATTGCCTGTCACAGGGTCCCGATCCAGTCTTTAAGCCTCTTGGTCTGCATCACCACCACCTCGCGGTCGTTGGAGCCGAGCGCAACAGCCGCCATACCCTGAAAGGCGGAGAAGAAATGGACCGCGAGTTCTCGTGAATCCTTTTTATGGCCAAGGGCCCGGAACTGCTCCTCAAGCCAACGCATCGGCTCAGTGAAGAGCGCCGCGGATTTCTTCGCGAGAGCGCCCCCCTCCTTCTGCAACTCCGTGCACAGCCCGCCAAGAGGGCATCCTCCGCGCGCCAGTTGCTCCCGGTTGCGGTGAATGCTCTCCACGAAAGCAAGCAGCCGCTCCATGGGAGAACTCAACCGGTCCAACTCTTCCCGGAATGCGCGAAACTCAGCCAGACGCCACTCCACGACGGCCTCGCCGAGTTCGTCCTTGGTCTTGAAGTAGTAGTAAACATTCCCTACCGGGACTTGGGCAGCTTCGGCGATGTCCGCTAAGCTCGTTTCTCTGAAACCGTGCTTATACGCCAGCTTCATGGCGGTCTCAATCAACCGCGCCCGTTTGTCCGCTTGTGCTTTCGCCATAATTTCTTTGTAAGTTAGTTGACCAACTCACACAGTAGATCGATTCCTCCTTGTTGTCAACTCCTCCACCTCCAGGCGATCCCAGCAAATATCGAAAGTGTTAGACCGAGTAATGCGGCAAGCAATGGACGCGTCAGCTCATCAGCGTCAACGCGGCTTACGGAAACGATCGACAAGTATCAGCCTCTTCCGCACTGATGCTCGCATTGCCTTCTCGTGCGCTTAGTTCCGCCAAGCCGTATCACAACCGGTAGAACACCAACCCATCCGTCGCGCGGCGCCAACCCGCGTCCATGATCGCGTCCGCGTGCGCACTGGCCCCTGCCGCGTCGCCGTTCACGATCTCGATGCGCGGATCTCGCGCCGGGCGCGCGCCCGTGGTGCTGCCCCGGCTCAGATATTCACCGAGCAGCCGCGCGGCCTGGGTGATATCGGCGTCGGAGGCGTCGGGCGCGATCGAGATGCGCCTGCCCCGCGCCTCCGCGTTCATGATCACGAGGCCGCGGCGTGTGAGCAGCAGCGCGCCGGCGCCGCGCGGGCGCACGAGCGAGCCGCGCTCGATCGACTCGAGAGGGAGCGTGTAGGGATTTGCCGGATCGGCCGCGGACATCACGATGATCGGTGCTTCAGCGTCGAGATCGGGCTGCGCGCGCAGCCGCTCCACCGCCTCCGGAAGCGCGAACTGCGCCCCGCCCATCCCTTCGACGAAATAGCCGCGCCGCACCTCCCCGCGATACTCGAGGCGCTTGAGCTCGCGGTAGATCGCGCGCCATGACACCGGCGGCCGCTCGCGCCGCCACCAGTCGCGCGTGACGATCGCGTAGCGGTCGAGCCACTGCCGCGCGATCTGCTCCGCATGCTCTTCCTCCTCGGGCCGCGTGCCCCACGTGCCGGGCGTTCGCAGCAGCGACCATCGGCCGACCCATGCGGACTGGGGTCCCGGAAGGTCCGGTCGTCGCCACTTGGGCAGCCTCCGCTGGCTCGGCGTGCGCGTGTAGACGGGCCGCCCCGGCGTCGCCTCGAAGCTCTCGGGAAGCCAGCGCGTCGGATCCTGCACCGCCTGCCCGCGGCCCGCGCGCGCGCGTCCCGGAATCGAGCGCGTGCGCACGACCTCGCGTAGCGCCTCGACGGTGTCGTTCGTCACGAGCGACGCCGCGGACAGCTCGCGCAGCGCATCGCGCACCGACACAGACGTGAGCCCGGTCGCCGCCTGCACATCGGCGATGAACGACGCGCCGTACTTCTCGAGCGCCGCGCGCACGACGGTCGCGTTTGCCGTAAGCGGCGGCTCGTCTTCCTCATCGAGCCAGATCGCGCCCTCGCCGCGCGGGAAGAAGCGGACGCTGTTGAGCGCGGGCGCGGCATCGGGATCGGGACGGCTGCCGCCCGCCCAAACGATCGATCCACCGCTCGCGAGCTGCGCGAGCCACGCCGGCTCGTAGCGCTCCATGCGCCCCGGGATGATGTCGCGCTCCCACGCGCCGGGCGCGCGCGGCAGTCCCGTCATCTGCGCGAGGATCGCGCTCACACCGCTCACGCCATCGAGGTGCTCGCGCGGGTCGAGATGCTGCCACCGCTGCAGGAACGCGGCGAACGTCGCGAGATCTACCGCCTGGATCTGCTTGCGCAGCGCGGCGAGCGCGCGGTTGCGCGCCAGCTCGACCACACGGCGCGTCGCCCATTCCGGAGCCTCGACATCGCGGCGGAATCGCCCGCGCACGAGCTTCCCGTTCTCCTCCCACTCGCCGATGCGCTTCTCGATCCACGCATCGGGCCATCCATACCGCGCGCGCACCTCCTGCACCGTCACCGGCCCCGCGAGCGCCAGCCAGCGCGCGAGAATCTCGCGGCGCGCGACCCTGGGCTCGAGCACGACGTTCCGCATCGCGCCGGGAATCACA
>DATHJR010000263.1:0-4790 GCA_035286525.1 Gemmatimonadaceae bacterium
CTCGCGCGCGCGCACGATTCGCTCACCGCGGCGCGCTTCAAGGCGGTGACGGATTCGCTGCTGCCGATGGTGCCGCGCGAGCCGTTTCCGAGCGAGCCCATCGCCGCAGTGAGCGGGCTCGGTGCGACGCTCGACCTTCACAACTATCGCGCGGAGGCCGGACCGTTTCGCGTGTTCATGATGACGCCGCAAGTGATGGCGTGGCGCGAGACGCAGGCGGTGAAGGCGCTGGCAGACCGGAAGCGCAACGACCCGCGGAAGGCCGGCGCGTGGACGATGGTCGATCCGATCGAGGGATGGCGCGACTGGTCCGACTATCTGGGCGAGCGGCGCGCGGTGGTGGTGTTCAACGTGACGTCGGACAAGACCGCCTTCCCCTTTTACGAGGCGGACAAGATTCAGGGGATCGACGAGGGGAACTTCAAGGACATGAAGATCTATCGCGACGGCGTGGAGATCGTGCCGGTGGAGAAGGTGCGGATACCGGCGATGCTGAACGCCGACCAGACGAAGGCGGCGGGGAAGACCGTGGCGATGCAGGGCGTGTACGTCTACCGCATCGAGGATTTTGCGCCGAGGGCGGTGGGAGCGACGGCGACGTACACGATGACGATCGTCGATGCGGCCAGGCCGGCGCAGCCGTACAAGGTGTCGCTGCTGGCGCCGAGCGTGGAGCAGATGTGGAAGGACTTTACGGCGTACCGGTTTGGGGGGAGGCGGTAGAACCCTGGTTGCCCATCGACTTTCCTGACGCGGCCCATCGACCGAGCTCGCGCGATCTCCCATCGCTCGATGGGCTGCGCGCGCTCTCGATTGGATTCGTACTCCTTGGACACGCGAGTCGCAGCGTCCCGCCCATCGTCGAAACGCTGCTTGCACGTCTCGCCCACTTCGGCGTCTGCGTGTTCTTCGTCATCTCGGGCTACCTCATCACCAGCCTGCTCTGGCGCGATGTCCAGAAGCGCGGTGAGTTGCAGCTCGGGCGTTTTTACTTGCGCCGGACGCTCCGGATCTTCCCGCCGTTCTACGTCTACCTGACCGTCGTCGCAGTGGGCGTCGCCGTTGCGGGGTGGCCCACCCCGGCGAACACGCGCTGGTGGCCCGCCTTCACCTACCTCAGCAATTTCGCGAATACCAATTGGTCCGTCACGGGCCACAGCTGGTCGCTCTCGCTCGAGGAGCAGTTCTACCTGACCTGGCCAGTTGCTCTCGCTGCGTGCATTCGTGCTCGCGGCGCGGAGGGAGGCGCTCGACTCGGATATCGCGTCGCAGCGGCGGCGCTGATCGTGTTTCCGCTCCTGCGCGTCGGGGTCTTCGGAGCCACGCGCAGTGGCATTCTCACGGGCACATTCATCTTCGACTATGTCGCCGCGGGAAGCGCCATCGCGCTGTTCATCGCGACGGGCACGTGGGAGCGCGGTCGCCGCGTGCTCGATGGGCTACTGAAGAACAAAGCGACGCCCGCGGCGTTTGCGCTCGCGATGGTATTGCACGTCACGCTCGCTGGTACGACGCGTTGGCTTTTCGCCGCGGATGCGATATTGATCACGCCGGTCGAGGCGGTGCTTCTCGCGATCTTCATTGCGTGGGCGGTACGAAATCCGAAGCATCCGGTTGGACGCGTGCTCAACCTGCGGGCGCTTAGAGTGATCGGCGTCGGATCGTACAGCCTGTATCTCTGGCAGCAGCTGTTCTTCGGGCCCGGAGCCGCGTTCGCGCTCTCGTGGTCCGTTTGGCTCAAGCTGACGGCGGCGTGTGCGTGCGCGACGGCGAGCTACTTCTTCGTCGAGCGACCTTCACTTCGACTGCGCTCGCGGCTCGAATTGGCGCTGTTCCCGGGCCCCGTCGATTCCGGATAAAAAAATAGCGGGGAAGCAAACGCGCCTCCCCGCTATCTCTTCGCGAACCGCTGCAGCTAGATGTCGTTGATCGCATCGAGCGGGTTTGGCGGACCAAACCCCGCGCCATCGCCGTTCATCGACTCCGACTGCGAACCGAGCTCGCGAGCGGCGCTGCCGTTCCCACGACCCTGCTTGCGACCACGCGCTTCGCCGCCCTTGCGGCCGATCTCGGACATGTGCTGGCGATTCTTACTCACCGACACGCCGCCCTTCCTGCCGGCCGCGCGGGCCTCGTCGGGGGAGAATTCATGAGCCGTTCCCTGCTCATGCGCGGCGCGTCCGCCCTTGCTGGCGATCTCGCGCTGCTGTTCGGCGTCCATCGCGGCGAAGCCGCGGTTGCTTCGGCTTTGTCCTTCCGAGTTGTTGGTCATCCTGCAGATCTCCAACGTAATTGGTAAACGAATTACGGCATCGTCTACATACGCCTGACCGGTTCGATTCGTTCGCCTCGAGCCCGAAGTTGCCGAAAGCGCGTATGAGAAGTAGCCACTTCAATTTGCAAGGAGCAGGCCGCTATGCGCAAAGAGCTGTGAATGAGAAAACATCTTTACGAAGCGCCTCCGAACGATAAGACATCCAGGCCAAATCGCGAAGGTACAGCGTCGAACAATCGTCCTTGCGGGTCGGATGTCCTCGTTTAAGGGGCAAAGGAGGGCATCGACGCGCCGATAATGAAGGGGGAGAAAGCGACTTCGGTCAATAGTGCCGCAGCATGAGGGGAGCCATGCGACGGTTCCGGGGCGATCCTGAGTGCAAGAGTGCTCGAGAAAACATTTGTGGATCCCGAGGTGCTGCCATGGTCGATGACCGAAGAATGCTGAAAAGGCAAAATCGCGGGAAGACGCTGGCCAGAATGTCAGAGCACATTGCCAGCGCGCGCATTCGCCAGTGAGTGATGCGTGAGAAGTGCGCAATGCGCACGGGGGGACGATTTCCCACGACTACGCTTCCCCGGAGACCTTGCTCGCCTCGACATAAAGGCTCTCCCACTCGTACTTCGCGTCATCGATTGCGAGTGCGCCACTGGCTCCCTCGCGATAGCGACGACGTGTAATCTCCGCGAAGCCTGCATCTACGAGAGTCCGGCGCATCAACGCCCAATCGTAGAGACACTGGTGCTCGTAGCGCTGATAGGCGTACATGTTGACCACCTCCATCGCAAGCCCGGTTTCCGGCGAGCGATGTTTCGCGAGTAGCTCCGGGGCCTCCATGTACGTAGCAATGATTTTTGCGGCGTCTGGCACGACGACGCGCAGCAGTCCACCGGGGCCGAGAACGCGAAGACATTCCCGGAACAGGGCCACGCCGTCCTCGCGCGAGAAATGCTCGAGGACGTGCTCGGTAAAGATGCCGTCAAAGCATCCATCCGCGAATGGAAATGGACGCCCAAAATCCATCAAGTGATGGACATTGTTATCCGGATATCCGTCAACGTTCACCCAATTGCTTTCGTCGCGCCCTCTGGGACCACTGCCCAGGTTGAGGTAGCGCGGATGAGGCGCGCGAGATGTGCGAGCCAACAGCTTCCGGTTGGCACCTGTCACGGCATTGCGGATCCGAACGATCAGGAAATGCAGATCCCATCGTATCAGGGCGAGCGTGCGATGCGACAACAGGTAGAGCAGCCAGCGTCGGCGTGCCACTTCCGTCAGTAGTGTCGAAGGACGCTTATCAGCGATGCCAACGCCGCGGCGGCAGTGACCAACGGCAGGATGGTCCCGAAAAACAGGTTGCTCTTTCTGCCGATGATTATCTGATCGCCCGATCGAATCGGAACCGACGTCCAGGCGGCGGCGGGATCGGTGAGATCGAGATGATACGTCTTCTGGTCTCGCACGAGCGTCACCTTTCGCAGCTGCGCATCCGGTGTGGGACCGCCGGCCGCCGCGATGGCCCCTCCAAGTGTCAGCTCGAGTGGCACCACGTACAACGCTGGAGTGCGCACCTCGCCGCGCACTACGACGTGGAAGCTCGGCTGCACCACGAACTGGGGATTCGTCGCGTACTGAGTGAGAAACGCCCCCATGCGCGCCGTCACCGAGTCGAGCGGAATGTTCGCGACGTGAACCGCCTGATAGAGCGGATGCTGCACGGTTCCATCATCGGCAACGAGAAAGGCGCCACTGAGCTCGGGATTCCGCCACACGGCGACTCTCACCGAATCGCCCGGATGCAACATCGCGGGGACCTCTTGCGGAATCACATCGTTAGCGGGTCGGCGCGGAAGGCACGCCGCGAGCACGAGTACCGGACAGACGATGCGCAGCACGCGCGCGGCTCTGATGAGAGTCATTCCGTTTGGGAGAGAGGGTCGGCGATCACGGGGCGCTAGCAGGGCGCACTCGCCGGCTGAGATATTTCCAGGTGAGTCGAAGCGGACGGGCGATGTAATACAATCCGTGCAGCGCGCGCGGCAATCCCAGGAGCGCCACGTCGGCCGGATGAGGCGTCGCGAGCACGTGCCAAGTATAGCGAAGGCGATCCCGATACCGCTCGCGCGACTGAACCTGCACTCGAAAATCGAGGGGACGAACGAGCTCCGGCTCGCCGCGGAGCCTGCGCGCGATGAGTTCACACAGCCGGGCCGCGCTCGTGTCGCGATTTCTCCCCGTCCATGCGGGAGCCGTGAGCGCCTGCCCACTGAAGAGCTCATCGACGAGCCCGAGTCCGATCGCGACCATTCGCGTCGCCCCGTTCTCCCGAGCAAGGCGCCAGATCGCATTCCAATCCGCCCGCGGGTAGGCGCGCAGCGCGCGGTGCAGATCGCACAACCAGCTCAGTCGCGCCCAGGAATGCTTGCCGCCGTGCATGCAGAGGTAGAGCAACAGCCGCTCGGGGCCGAGCGTGTGCATCTCGACACCGCCGATGGATATCGGCTGTAGCTCCTCT
>DATHJR010000264.1:0-7800 GCA_035286525.1 Gemmatimonadaceae bacterium
GCTCGAGCACGACGCTCCGCATCGCGCCGGGAATCACATCGTCCGCCTCTCGCTCGACGAGCGATGCTCCCGCGCGCACTCGCGCGATCGTGTCCGGCGACCGCGCGGCCGCGTATCGGCCGATCGACTCCGTCAGCACCACGCGCCACTCGATTTCCGCGCGGCCGGCACCGTCGCCCGCCGGGTCGCTGGCGACGGCGAACGGAATCGCCAGCGCTCGCCCCGCGTCGAGCAGCTCCGCCAGCGGATCGTTCGCACCGAGCCAACCATCCGCATTCGCCACGCGCGCGCGCAGCTCCTCCAACGAGAGATCGCCCGCGCGATCGAGCAGCACCGCCAGCTCGTCCGCCGTGCGCGCTCGACGCCCCTCCGCAGTCCCGCGGCGCTCTGCAAGCAGCTGCTCGATCGCCTCGAGCGTTCCTTCGTCCGCGCCCTCCGTGCCCATCACCTCGTCGAGCAACCCGCGATCGATCGAAAGCAGCGCCGCCTGCCGCTCCGCCCTCGGCGTGTCGTCGCCATAGAGCCAATCCATCACGAATCCGAGCTGCAGGCTCGCCGCGAATGGTGACGCGCGCTCCGTCTCCACCGTTCTGATCGCGATGCGGCCGGCGCCGATCGAGTCGAGCACGTCCTTCAGCGCCGCCATGTCGAATGCGTCCTGCAACACCTCGCGGTACGTCTCGACGAGAATGGGAAAGCTCGGGAAGCGCCGCACCGCGTCGAGCAGATCGAGCGCCTTGAGCCGCTGCAGCCACAGCGGCATCCTCCGCTTCGGCGACCCGCGCGGCAGGAGCAGCGCGCGCGCCGCGTTCATGCGAAAGCGCGCCCCGAACAGCGACGTGCTCCCGACCTCGTCCATCACGCGCGTTTCCGCCTCCTCCGCGGACAGATGCATCAGCGCGGAAAGCGGCGCCATGGTCCCGAGATTGGGAAGCCGCAGCATGATGCCGTCGTCCGTGGTCTGCACCTGCACCTCCATCCCCGGCAGCGCCTCGCGCACGCGCTGCGCGAGCGCCATTCCCCACGGCGCATTCACGCGTCCGCCGAACACCGAGTGCAGGATGACCCGCACTGCGCCCATCTCGTCGCGGAATTGTTCGATGACCATCGTACGATCGTCGGGCACCACGCCGGTGGACGCACGCTGCTCGGCGATGTACGAGCGCAGTGATTGAGCGCACGCCGCATCCACTCCATAGCGCGCCTCGAGCCCCGCGTTCACGGATTCGTCGTCGATGTCCACCGCGGCCAGCTGGCGCCGCAGTTCACCCACGCGATGGCTCAGCGGCACCGACCTCGTGGAGAACTCTCCGTGCCAAAACGGCATCCGCGCCGGCGCACCCGGCGCGGGCGCCACGATCACGCGGTCGTGCTCGATCGACCGGATGCGCCACGTCGCGGAGCCAAGCTGGAACACATCGCCAACGCGCGACTCGTGCACGAACTCCTCATCGAGCTCTCCGAGTCTCGTGCGGTCCGACAGGTTCACGGTATAAAGACCGCGATCCGGAATCGTCCCTCCCGAGATCACCGCCATCATCCGCGACGCGCGCGTCCCCGCGAGGCGGTCGTTCACGCGGTCCCACGTGATCCTCGGCTCGAGCTCCGCCGCCAAATCCGACGAATACTTGCCCGACAGCATCGACAGCACCTCGTCGAATGCCGTGCGCGTCAGCCGGTGGTACGGATACGCGCGCCGCACGAGCGCGAACGCCTCCCCCGCGGTCCAGTCGTCGACGCTCACCATCGCGACGATGCTCTGCGCGAGCACATCGAGCGCGTTCTGGATCGCCCGCGTCGGCTCGACATCGCCCGCCCGCATCGCCTCGACGATGGCCGCGCTCTCGACGAGATCGTCGCGAAAAGTCGGGATCACGACTCCTCGGCTCACCGCGCCGAGATTGTGTCCCGCGCGCCCGACTCGCTGCAGTCCCGCGCTCACTCGCTTCGGACTCTGCAGCTGGATCACGAGGTCCACCGAGCCGATGTCGATCCCGAGCTCGAGCGAGCTCGTGGAGATCAGTGCAGGCAGCTCCCCCGCCTTGAGCGCGCGCTCCAGCTCCAGTCTCCGTTCGCGCGCGAGCGAGCCGTGGTACGGCCGCGCGATCTGTTCCTCCGCGAGCGCGTTCACTCGCGCCGCGATCCTCTCCGCCTGCGCGCGATTGTTCACGAACACGAGCGTCGTACGCGACTGGCGAATGTACTTGAGCACCATCTCCGCCACCGCGGGCCACACGCTTCCGCTCACCTCGCCGAGATCGGGCACCGGCGACACCACTCTCAGCTCCATCGCCTTCACCAGCCCGCAGTCGACGATCGTCACCGGGCGGAATTCCGCGGTCGCGCCGTCCTCGCCCGCGACGCGCATCCCGCCCAGGAAGTGCGCGACCTCCTCGAGCGGACGCTGCGTCGCCGACAATCCGATGCGCTGCACGGGCGTCTCCACCAGCATCTCGAGCCGCTCCAGCGTCAGCGCGAGGTGCGCGCCGCGCTTGGTGCCCGCCACTGCATGGATCTCGTCGACGATGACCGCGCGCGCGGCGCTGAACATCCCGCGTCCTCGCACACTCGTGAGCAGAATGTTCAGCGACTCGGGCGTCGTGATCAGGATGTGCGGCGCCTTCCGCAGCATCCTGGCGCGCGCCGACGCTGGCGTGTCGCCCGTGCGCACCCCGATGCGGATCTCGGGGAATTCCTTCCCATTCGCTTCGAAGCGCGCGCGCAGCTCGGCCAGCGGCTGCTCGAGGTTGCGCTGTACGTCGTTGCCGAGCGCCTTGAGCGGCGAGATGTAGAGGATCTGGACGGCGTTCGGCAGCGGAGACTCGAGTCCGCGCACGATGAGCTGGTTCAGCTCCCACATGAACGCCGCGAGCGTTTTCCCCGTCCCCGTGGGTGCGAGGATTAGCGTGTGCTCGCCGCTCGCGATCGCCGGCCACCCCAGCCGCTGCGGCTCACTCGGCGCCCCGAAACGCTCGGCAAACCAACTGCGAACGATCGGATGGAGCGAGGCGAGCGGAGTTGACGCGGAGTGGCGGGGCATGCGTGAAATTTACGCCGTACTCGCTCCTACAGCAGCCGCGCTATCGCCGACGAGCCGAGCTCGCAGATCCGCTGAAACAGCCCGCGTTTCTCGAATTCCGCGCGCGTGATCTCCTTCGAGTACTTGAGATCGTTGAGAAACACGGAGTCGAGCATAGCGCCCGTAGCCGCATCGAGCACGTTGAGATTCGACTCGCTGTTGAACACCATCGACCGGTTGTCGAAGTTCATCGTCCCGACGCTCGACCACATCCCGTCCGCGACGATTGTCTTCGCGTGCATCATCGTTGGCTCGAACTCCCAGATCCTCACGCCACCCTTCAATAGGTCGTCGTACTGCTTCCGGCCGGCCCATCGCGTGATCTTCGAGTCCGATTCAGGCCCCACGGTGAGAATGCGCACGTCCACGCCGCGCCTCGACGACTCCACCAACAGCTTCTTGAAATCGTAGTTCGGTACGAAGTAGGAGTTGGCAATGAACAGCCGATGCCGCGCGCCGGCGATGCTCAACGCCAGAAAGCGCTCGGCCGGCGTGCTTCCGATCGTCGGCTGCGCATCGAACAACCCCGCCATCTCCGCCGGCTCCTCCCTCACCGGCTCCTTCGGAAAATACTTCTCTCCAGTGAGCAGGCTGCCGGTCGCCTCCACCCATCCTTCCGCAAACGTCGCTTGCAGCTGCGACACAGCGGGTCCCGTAAAGCGCACGTCGGTGTCGCGCCACTGGTCTTTCGCGTGTCCGTTGCCGAGCCACTTGTCCGCGATGCCGAATCCGCCGGTGAAGCCGACGCGCCCGTCGACCACTAGCGCGCGAATGTGCGAGCGGTTCTGCAGCTTCTGCATCTCGTACCAGTGCACCGGCCGAAACGTCGCGGTGTGCACGCCCGCGGCGCGCAGCGTGTCGAGGTAGTCCTCCGTCATGTTCTGCGAGCCGAAGGCATCCGTGAGCAGCCGCACCGACACGCCGCTGCGCGCCCGCTCGCGAAGAATCGCGGAGAGCGTGTCGGCGATCTTCCCCGGCTGGAAGTAGTACATCTGCAGGTTGATCGTCTGCCTCGCGCCGCGCAGCTCCTTCCAGATCGCCGGGTACGTCTGCTCGCCGTTCAGCAGCACCGTGACGTGATTCCCGTCCGTCAGATGCGTGCCGGTGAAGCTCTCCATCGTGCGCACGAACAGCGAATCGCCCACGTGCGGCGCCGCGCTGCCGACGCCCTCTATGTGCGACAGATGCGAGCCGTGAAGTGTGAACTCCATCCCAATGATGGTGAACACGACCAGCAGCAACGCACCCGCGGTGAGGGCGATCTTTTCGACGATGCTGCGTCTCGTGTCGCTCGCGGGCCTGGCCTTCTTCGAGCGGCTGGCTGTGTTGCTCATGGCCCCAGCACATGCAAGGCTGACGCCGCTCCGGAACCCGGTGCCCCGCCTCTCCTTGCTGCCCCTGCCGCGAGTGTCCACCTTTCCGGCACATGGTTCTCGCCTCGCGACGCCGAACGGCTGCGCGGACGATCGCGCTCGACCGCTCGCTCGAAACGCTTCCGATGTTTCGACTCAGTGATTCCGCCGATGACTCGGCGATCACTTATCTGCCGCCCGCGGGCGGACGATGGCGCGTCCTCCCAAATCCCGGCGATCGACTTCCAGGCACCTTCGACCAGGACGTCTACGTCGAGCTCTGGCGCCGCTACGAGGAAGCCGCCTCTCCTTCGGACGGTACGGTCACCTTCACGCTGCACGCGTTCCTGCGCTCCATCGGACGCCGCGTGGATGGTCGCACGTATGGGCAGCTGCGCTCCGCGCTCGCTCGCCTCCTGCACACGACCCTCGAATCGCAGCAGGCCTACTTCGATGGAAACGCGCACGGCGTCGTCGATGCGCGCTTCAGCATCCTCACGAATGTCGTGATCGAACGGCGTCGCTTCGCCGATCGCGACCAGCTCGGCCTCTTCTCCGCTTTTCCAGCGTCCGAGCCCGGCGAAGCGTATGTCACGATGTCCCCCGTCGCACGGGCGAACATCACGGCGGGCTACACAGTGCTTCTCTCGGCGGCGCAGTACATGGGGCTGTCATCGCCAGTGGCGCGCCGGCTGTACCGCCTCTTCGAAGTCGCGCACGAGGAGGGTTCCACGCGCTGGCGCGTCACGCTGGCCCGCCTGGCCGAACAACTCCCCCTGGCCCAGCGTTATCCATCGCACCTGCAGCGCGTCTTGCAACCGGCGCACGAAATGTTGATCGCGGCCGGCCTCTTGCGCGAAGTTACGGTTCAGCAACAGATGCGTGAGTGGTATGTTGAATACACGCTCGACGACCGGACTCATACGTAGTGCGAGCAGAGTTATTGCGGTGCCAGTGTTCGTACCCCCCTACTCGGAGTGCTCGTCATGGCAACGAAGCTCGAAAAGACCCTGAAGCGTGAGATCGACATCGATGGTGCCGCATACATGGTTGCGATCTCCCCCGAGGGAGTGAAGCTCACCCAGAAGGGCTTCCGTAAGGGTCCGGAGCTCACCTGGAAGCAGATTCTCGTAAGCGGTGGCGGCGCGACACAGGCCGGAAGCGAAGGCAGCGGGGACTAACCCCCACGCCAGTCCGCGCGAGCGAGATGGGAACTATCTCCTCGCGCGATCGTATTTCAGGGGAGATCTGTTCTCTCCCATTCCAGGTATTTATGTCTCGAATTCGTTCCGCGGTGCTGCTCGGCGTCATCGCGCTGCCAATCGTCATAGGCGGCGCCGCCATTGAGCGGCAGTCGACCCGCGATGGCGCTCACGTGTTCGACCAGGTGCTCTCCCTCGTGAGCGACCGGTTCGTCGACACGCTCCAGCAAAGCCAGCTCTTCGAGAAAGCCGCGCGTGGACTCGTGCAGCAACTCGACGACCCATATTCCGAGCTCTACACTCCCGCGCAGCTCAAGCGGTTCTCCACCATCGCCACCGGCAAGTACGGCGGCATCGGGATGCAGATCGAGCAGCAGGAGGGCGCCATCGTCGTGGTGCGCGTGTTCGATCACACGCCGGCCGAGCAGGCGGGTGTCGCCGAAGGCGATCACATCGTTGGCATCGACACGGCGTCCACACGCGGCTGGACCTCGCAGCAGGTGTCCGACGTCCTCGTGGGAACGGTCGGCACGAAGGTAAACGTCAAGTTCGCGCGCCCCGGCATCGCTCAGCCGATCGAGCACTCGTTCGTCCGCGCCGAGATCCACGTTCCCGCGGTGCCGTACGCGATCATGCTCGACAACAAGATCGCCTACGTTCCGCTCCAGCAGTTCAGCGAGAACTCGGCGGCCGAGCTTCGCGCCAACGTCAATCGCCTGCTGCACGAGGGCGCGAAGGGGCTCGTGCTCGACCTCCGGAGCGATCCGGGCGGCATTCTCGACCAGGGACTCGACATCGCGGATCTTTTCCTGGCAAACGGCCAGACGATCGCGAGCGTCCGCACGCGCACGGGCCCGCCGCAGCTGTTCAGCACGCACAACGGACAGCACGTCGCCGATGTGCCTCTCGTCGTGCTCGTCGACGGCTACTCCGCGTCAGCGAGCGAGATCGTCACCGGCGCACTGCAGGATCACGATCGGGCGCTCGTCGTCGGCACGACATCGTTCGGAAAGGGACTCGTGCAGACCGTATTCCCACTCGATGGCGGCTGGGCGATGAAGCTCACTACTGGTAAGTGGTACACGCCGAGCGGCCGCTCCATCCAGAAGAACCGGAAGCACATCGATCCGGACTCCGCGGTCGGGTCGGTGGCGACCGATGAGACAACGCCCGATTCGCTCGAGCAGGATTCGGTGAAGAAGCACCGTCCGATGTACAAGAGCGATGCGGGCCGCACGATCTACGGCGGCGGCGGCGTCACTCCCGACATCATCGTACCCGAAGACACAGTGACCACGGCGGAGCAGGATTTCGCCAAAGCCATCGCGCCCAAGTTCCCCGCGCTGCGCGGCATTCTGTACAGCTATTCGTTCGAGCTGAAGGATCACGTCACCAAGGACTTCACGGTGAAGCCCGAGTGGCGCGATGAGCTGTTCAAGCGTCTCGAGACCGCGAAGATCGTGACGGACCGCAAGCAATACGAGGCCGCGACTCCGCTCGTGAACCGCTGGCTCTCGCAGCAGGTGGCGCGGCTTGCCTTCGGCGACTCGACGGCGTTCCGCCGCACGGTCAAGGACGATCCGCAGCTGCGCAAGGCGCTCGACGTGCTGCGCAAGGGTCAGACGCAGAAGGATCTCTTCTCCATCGCACGGGCGGGCGAAACACCCGGTCATTAGCTTTCCGGGATGCAAAACGCTCGTCAGGTAATCACCGCGGTCACGCTCGTGGCCGCGGTGGCTTGTCACGGCGGAGCCGCCCACCCCGCGCAACCAGCCCCCGCTCCTGCGTCCCCCGCGTCGCTCCGCCCGGCCGAGACGCATCTCGCGAACATTCGCCAGCTCACGCACGGCGGCGAGAATGCCGAGGCGTACTTCAGCGCCAACGGCAAGCGGCTGATCTTCCAGAGCACCCGCGACGACCGGAGCTGCGATCAGGAGTACGTCATGAACACCGACGGCTCCGCACTGCGTCGCATTTCCGATGGCACGGGCAAGACGACCTGCGGCTACTTCTTCGCGTACGACACCAAGGTCTTCTACGCCTCCACGCGTGCCGCCGACAGCGCCTGCCCGCAAAAGCCCGACCCGTCCAACGGCTACGTATGGGGACTCGACAAGTACGACATCTACACGGCCAATCCTGACGGCAGCGACACGCAGCGCCTCAC
>DATHJR010000265.1:0-4198 GCA_035286525.1 Gemmatimonadaceae bacterium
CGTATGTGGTGTGACGTGTTTGTCGATATTCGCGATCGTGACGTACTTGCGAAGGATCTTCCACGCGCCCATACGCGAAAGCGGCACGCCGCGGGCATTGAGAAAGAGCGCGCCCTTCCCTCCGCCGCGCTCCAGTTTCGGTCGCAGCTCTCGCTGATAGACCGCGACGGCGGCGATGGCACGGCGGCCGATCGGCACCAGGCGCTCCTTGCTTCCCTTGCCGAAGACGCGCACGAGCCCCTCATCGAGCAGCGCGTCCTTGACTCCGAGCGTAATCCACTCGGAGACCCTGAGCCCCGCGCCGTACGCCAGCTCGAGCAGCGCGCGATCGCGAAAGGCGAGGGGCTCATCGAGCGTCGGCGCTGCGAGCAGCTTCTCGACGTCGGCCACGGTGAGCACGTCGGGGAGCGTGAGCCACCGCTTCGGCGTCTCGAGCCGCTCGGTCGGATCCCTGGTCACTTCTCCCTCACCGAGGAGAAAGCGATAGTAGCTGCGCATCGCCGACACGTTGCGCCGGATGGAGGACGGCGCGAGCCCGAGGTCCTTCAGGTGGTAGATGTACTCGCGCAGCATGACGGTGGTGACGGCCGTGGGCGCCGCCGCGCCCCTCATACGCGCATACGTGACGAAGCGCGAGAGGTCGCGATGGTACGCCTCGCTGGTCGTCCCTGCCGCGCCCTGCTCCACCGCGAGATAATCGTCGAACCGTTCGAGCAGAAAGTCGCGAGCGACCTCGTCGACGACGGTCACGTCGCGATCGGCACGACGGTGGCGACCGCGATGCAGGCGATCCCCTCGCCGCGGCCGATCCATCCCATCCCCTCGTTCGTCTTCCCTTTCACGCTCACCGATGACCGATCGAGCTGCATCGCCCCCGCGAGCGCGTCGCGCATCGCTTCGCGATACGGCGCGATGCGCGGCGCTTCCGCGATCACCGTGACGTCGACGTTGTTCGCGCGCCAGCCGCGATCGCGAAGGAAGGCCATGGCGAGCGTGAGCATCTCGATGGAATTGCGCATGTGGTTGGCGGGATCCTTGTCGGGGAACATCGAGCCGATGTCGCCCTCACCGACGGCTCCGAGCAGCGCGTCCGTGACCGCGTGCGCGATGGCATCGGCATCGGAGTGGCCTGCGAGCGCGCGCTCGTGCGCGATGGTGATCCCTCCCAGGCGCACAGCGTTCCCGGGGCCGAAGCGATGCGAGTCGTAGCCGACACCGATTCGCATCGTGGGTTTGGCCGCACGCTTGCGGGCGTGGCCGCGGCGTTCGCCGCCTTCGGGTGGATCGCCTTTTCTAACCATTGCCGGCGCCGCGCGAAGTCATCACGCGGCGGCGTGCGCTGGCTGGATGATCGAGTAGTCCTGGCGCCGGCGCGCGGGCGAGAAGCCCGCATCGGTGATCAACCGCTCCATCTCGGCGATCGTCATGCGGTGCGTGGTGTTGGCCGCCGACACCACGTTCTCCTCGATCATCAGCGAGCCGAAGTCGTTGCAGCCGAACCGCAGCGCCACCTGCCCGATCTTGCCGCCCATCGTCACCCAGCTCGCCTGCAGATTGGGGACGTTGTCGAGCACGATCCGCGCGAGCGCGGTGGTGCGAAGATAGTCGACCGCGTTCGTCTTCGGCTGGTTCGACATCGTCGGCGTGTTCTCGGGCTGGAGCGGCCAGCAGATGAAGGCGGTGAAGCCGTGCGTGCGCGCCTGGAGCTCGCGCACCCGCTCGAGGTGCTCGATTCGTTCGGCGAGCGTCTCGCCGATGCCGTACATCATCGTGACGCTCGTCTTCATTCCTTCCTGGTGCGCGATCTCCATGATCTCGAGCCAGCGGTCCGCCCCCGCCTTCTTCTTCGCCACGAGGTCGCGCACGCGCTGCACGAGGATCTCGCCGCCGCCGCCGGGCACGGAATCGAGACCGGCCTTCATCAGCTCGCGGATCACATCCCGCGCATCCATGCGGAACACCTTCGCGAAAAAGTCGACCTCGCTCGGGCTGAAGCCGTGGATGTGGATGGTGTGGTACGTCTTGATGTAGCGCAGGAGCTCGAGATACCACTCGAACGGGATGTAGGGGTTGTGTCCACCCTGCATCAGGATCTGCACCGCGCCGAGCTGCTTGGCCTCATCGATCTTGGCGCCGATTTGCTCGTACGACAGCGTCCACCCCTCGTTGTGCCTGGGACGCCGATAGAAGGCGCAGAAGCCGCAGTCGGCCACGCAAACGTTCGTGTAATTGATGTTCCGGTCCACGATGTACGTGACCGTATCGCGCGGGTGCAGTTGCTGCCGCACGCGGTCCGCCTCGGCTCCGAGCTCGAGCAACGGCGCGTTCGTGTAGTAATCGAGCAGGTCTCTCATGTCAGGCTGCAGGGAGAAACGAGAGTGGAGTCGCGGGGACGATCCCCGCGCTGGCGAGTCGGCGAAAGAATTCGGACAGCCCGGCCAGATGGTCGTAGGACAGCCGATAGTCGAGCCCCGAGAGATACTCGAGGCAAATGCGCCGCGCGACACCCGTGACGGAAGACGCTTGCTCGGCGAGCACGTCGAGGTGCGCGAGTCCCCAGTCGCGCGACTCGAGCAGCCGCGCGTGCACCTGGAGCGCCTCCGACACCGGCGCCGTGCGCTGCGCGACCCACACCGCGAACACGAACGGCAGCCCGGTCCACTCCTTCCAGCACTCGCCCAGATCGTACACGTAGGGATAGTCGGACGCGCCGGGGTGATCGCCCCCGCGCGCACGCAGCCGGTTGGCGAGCAGCAGCGCCGCGTCGCCGATGACGAGCCGCGCGTCGTGCGGCTCGTCGAGGAAGCGCGCGATGTCGGTGAGCTCCGCGTCGCCCGCCGCGAACTTCGGCCTCGCGTTCCAGACGTGCTCGCACAACAGCCGCGTGAGGGCGACGCTCGTCATCGAGCTGCGCGACAGCAGCACGCGCCGCCCCGTGAGCGCCTCGGCGGGCACCCGCGAGAAGAGCATCACGCTGCGCACCGGTCCGTCGGAGGTGATGCCGAGGTCGGGGAGAAGGAGGTAGCGCGACGAGTCCCGCGCGTACTCGACCGCGGAGATCACGCTCACGTCGAGCTGGCCGTTCGCCATGAGCGCATTGAGCTCGCTGGGATTGCCGCTCACCACCGGGGCGCCCAGAGCGACGACGCCACGGTCGATCGCGCCGTATACCGGAAAGCAATTGATGTAGCGAATGCGCCCGACGCGCACGTCAGGCCGCCTCGGCGGCCGGCGTATCGAAGGTGCGAATGGTGTTGTAGAGCGAATCGCGCTCGACCGGCACGCGGCCGGCGCCGCGGATGAGCGCGAGGAGCTCGTCGAGCCCGAGCCCCTGCGCGGTGTGCGCGCCGGCCTCGTGATAGATCTTCTCGCGAACGACGGTACCCTCGAGATCGTTGACGCCCCACGAGAGCGCGATCTGCGACAGAAAGGGCGTGACCATGATCCAGTGCGTCTTCACATGGTCGAAGTTATCGAGAAAGAGCCGCCCGACGGCGACGTTGCGCAGATCGTCGAATCCGGTGGTCGCTGTGCCCTGGCGCCCGAGCGTGACGCCGAGCTCGTTGTTGTCGGGGTGATACGCGAGCGGAATGTACGTCAGGAAGCCGCCAGTCTCGTCCTGCAGGTCGCGCAGCATCGAGAGGTGCTCGATGCGGTCCTCGTTCGATTCGACGTGGCCGTAGAGCATCGTCGCGTTGGAGCGAATCCCGAGGCGATGTGCAACGCGATGCACTTCGATCCAGTCTTCCGCGTTGAGCTTCTTCTCCGCGATCGTCGCGCGCACGCCCTTGCTGAACACTTCGGCGCCGCCGCCGGGAAGCGTGTCGAGCCCCGCGGCACGGAGCGCGACGAGCACATCGTGATTCGACATCTTCTCGATGCGCGCGATGTGCGCGATCTCCACCGCCGTCAGCGCCTTGATGTGCACCTGCGGATGGCGCTCCTTCAGTCCGCGAAACATCTCCGCGTAGTAGTCGAGCCCCGCGCCCATGTCGAGGCCGCCCACGATGTGAAACTCGCGAACGTACGGATTCGCGGCCGCCTCCTCGTACACCTGATCCATGGTGTAGCGATACGCGCCGGCCTCCTTCGGCAGGCGCGCGTACGAGCAGAAGACACACGTCTTCCGCAGGACACAGACATTCGTGGGATTGATGTGCTGGTTGGCGGCAAAGGTCACACGTTCGCCGTGGCGGGC